>NZ_JAHWIW010000070.1:0-6072 GCF_025377065.1 Pseudomonas sp. HD6422
AAGCGCAGCCTAGCGGCCTTTCACCGCGAAGTCACTCAGGTGTGCAAGGCTCAAAAACTGCGAGTGCCGGCGCGCAATACCGTGGCCTTACGGATCGCTAGCCTTGACCCGCGCAAGGTCATCCGCCGGCGGGAAGGCCAGGATGCCGCTCGTGACCTACAAGGTGTGGGCGGCGAGCCTCCTGCCGTGACCGCGCCGCTGGAGCAGGTGCAGATAGACCATACGGTCATCGACCTGATCGTGGTCGATGACCGCGACCGGCAACCTATTGGCCGCCCGTACCTGACCCTCGCCATCGACGTGTTCACCCGCTGCGTGCTCGGCATGGTCGTCACGCTGGAAGCGCCGTCTGCCGTTTCGGTTGGCCTGTGCCTCGTGCATGTCGCCTGCGACAAGCGCCCTTGGCTGGAAGGACTGAACGTGGAAATGGATTGGCAGATGAGCGGCAAGCCCTTGCTGCTCTACCTAGACAACGCGGCCGAGTTCAAGAGCGAGGCCCTGCGCCGGGGTTGCGAGCAGCATGGCATCCGGCTGGACTATCGCCCGCTGGGACAGCCGCACTATGGCGGCATCGTGGAACGGATCATCGGCACGGCGATGCAGATGATTCACGACGAACTGCCGGGAACGACCTTCTCCAACCCTGACCAGCGCGGCGACTACGATTCCGAAAACAAGGCCGCCCTGACGCTGCGCGAGCTAGAGCGCTGGCTCACATTGGCGGTCGGCACCTACCACGGTTCGGTGCACAACGGCCTGCTCCAACCGCCGGCCGCGCGCTGGGCCGAGGCCGTGGCGCGTGTCGGCGTACCGGCCGTCGTCACACGCGCTACTTCGTTCCTGGTCGATTTTCTGCCGATCCTCCGGCGCACGCTGACCCGCACCGGCTTTGTCATCGACCACATCCACTACTACGCCGATGCGCTCAAGCCGTGGATTGCGCGGCGTGAACGCTGGCCGTCCTTTCTGATCCGGCGCGATCCGCGCGACATCAGCCGTATCTGGGTCCTGGAACCGGAGGGACAGCATTACCTGGAAATTCCCTACCGTACCTTGTCGCATCCGGCTGTCACCCTCTGGGAACAACGGCAGGCGCTGGCGAAACTGCGGCAGCAAGGGCGCGAACAGGTGGATGAGTCGGCGCTGTTCCGCATGATCGGCCAGATGCGTGAGATTGTGACCAGCGCGCAGAAGGCCACACGCAAGGCGCGGCGTGACGCGGATCGCCGCCAGCACCTCAAGACATCAGCTCGGCCGGACAAGCCCGTTCCGCCGGATACGGATATTGCCGACCCGCAGGCAGACAACTTGCCACCCGCCAAACCGTTCGACCAGATTGAGGAGTGGTAGCCGTGGACGAATATCCCATCATCGACCTGTCCCACCTGCTGCCGGCGGCCCAGGGCTTGGCCCGTCTTCCGGCGGACGAGCGCATCCAGCGCCTTCGCGCCGACCGCTGGATCGGCTATCCGCGCGCAGTCGAGGCGCTGAACCGGCTGGAAGCCCTTTATGCGTGGCCAAACAAGCAACGCATGCCCAACCTGCTGCTGGTTGGCCCGACCAACAATGGCAAGTCGATGATCGTCGAGAAGTTCCGCCGCACCCACCCGGCCAGCTCCGACGCCGACCAGGAGCACATCCCGGTGTTGGTCGTGCAGATGCCGTCCGAGCCGTCCGTGATCCGCTTCTACGTCGCGCTGCTCGCCGCGATGGGCGCGCCGCTGCGCCCACGCCCACGGTTGCCGGAAATGGAGCAACTGGCTCTGGCACTGCTGCGCAAGGTCGGCGTGCGCATGCTGGTGATCGACGAGCTGCACAACGTGCTGGCCGGCAACAGCGTCAACCGCCGGGAATTCCTCAACCTGCTGCGCTTCCTCGGCAACGAACTGCGCATCCCGTTGGTTGGGGTAGGCACGCGCGACGCCTACCTAGCCATCCGCTCCGATGACCAGTTGGAAAATCGCTTCGAGCCGATGATGCTGCCGGTATGGGAGGCCAACGACGATTGCTGCTCACTGCTGGCCAGCTTCGCCGCTTCGCTCCCGCTGCGCCGGCCTTCCCCAATTGCCACGCTGGACATGGCTCGCTACCTGCTCACACGCAGCGAGGGCACCATAGGGGAACTGGCGCACTTGCTGATGGCGGCGGCCATCGTCGCCGTGGAGAGCGGCGAGGAAGCGATCAACCATCGCACACTCAGCATGGCCTGTCGACAACCTCTCGCGCAACCAAGACATCGCGGTCGGACTGCAAGTGATCTTGAAGCCACGGGCCCGTCCCACCCCGACATGGACCTCGATGCCCGAACGGACGTTAGATTTCGAGTTCTAGGCGTTCTGCGATGAAGGTTGGATCCCAGCCGGGATTGAAAGTGTCGACGTGGGTGAATCCGAGCCGCTCGTATAGGCCACGCAGGTTCGGGTGGCAGTCGAGCCGCAGCTTGGCGCACCCCTGCGTTCGCGCGGCATGGCGGCAAGCCTCGATCAGCGCGGAGCTGACACCCCGGCCCGCATGTGTCCGTCGCACCGCGAGCTTGTGCAGATATGCGGCCTCCCCCTTGAGGGCGTCGGGCCAGAACTCGGGATCCTCGGCCGACAAGGTGCAACAGCCGACGATGCCGTCGCTGCAACTCGCGACTAGGAGCTCGGATCTCAGGACGAAGGTCTCCGCGAATGTCCGGTCGATCCGCGCGACGTCCCAGGCGGGCGTTCCCTTGGCGGACATCCACGCCGCAGCGTCGTGCATCAGCCGCACAACCTCGTCGATATCACCCGAGCAGGCGACCCGAACGTTCGGAGGCTCCTCGCTGTCCATTCGCTCCCCTGGCGCGGTATGAACCGCCGCCTCATAGTGCAGTTTGATCCTGACGAGCCCAGCATGTCTGCGCCCACCTTCGCGGAACCTGACCAGGGTCCGCTAGCGGGCGGCCGGAAGGTGAATGCTAGGCATGATCTAACCCTCGGTCTCTGGCGTCGCGACTGCGAAATTTCGCGAGGGTTTCCGAGAAGGTGATTGCGCTTCGCAGATCTCCAGGCGCGTGGGTGCGGACGTAGTCAGCGCCATTGCCGATCGCGTGAAGTTCCGCCGCAAGGCTCGCTGGACCCAGATCCTTTACAGGAAGGCCAACGGTGGCGCCCAAGAAGGATTTCCGCGACACCGAGACCAATAGCGGAAGCCCCAACGCCGACTTCAGCTTTTGAAGGTTCGACAGCACGTGCAGCGATGTTTCCGGTGCGGGGCTCAAGAAAAATCCCATCCCCGGATCGAGGATGAGCCGGTCGGCAGCGACCCCGCTCCGTCGCAAGGCGGAAACCCGCGCCTCGAAGAACCGCACAATCTCGTCGAGCGCGTCTTCGGGTCGAAGGTGACCGGTGCGGGTGGCGATGCCATCCCGCTGCGCTGAGTGCATAACCACCAGCCTGCAGTCCGCCTCAGCAATATCGGGATAGAGCGCAGGGTCAGGAAATCCTTGGATATCGTTCAGGTAGCCCACGCCGCGCTTGAGCGCATAGCGCTGGGTTTCCGGTTGGAAGCTGTCGATTGAAACACGGTGCATCTGATCGGACAGGGCGTCTAAGAGCGGCGCAATACGTCTGATCTCATCGGCCGGCGATACAGGCCTCGCGTCCGGATGGCTGGCGGCCGGTCCGACATCCACGACGTCTGATCCGACTCGCAGCATTTCGATCGCCGCGGTGACAGCGCCGGCGGGGTCTAGCCGCCGGCTCTCATCGAAGAAGGAGTCCTCGGTGAGATTCAGAATGCCGAACACCGTCACCATGGCGTCGGCCTCCGCAGCGACTTCCACGATGGGGATCGGGCGAGCAAAAAGGCAGCAATTATGAGCCCCATACCTACAAAGCCCCACGCATCAAGCTTTTGCCCATGAAGCAACCAGGCAATGGCTGTAATTATGACGACGCCGAGTCCCGACCAGACTGCATAAGCAACACCGACAGGGATGGATTTCAGAACCAGAGAAAGAAAATAAAATGCGATGCCATAACCGATTATGACAACGGCGGAAGGGGCAAGCTTAGTAAAGCCCTCGCTAGATTTTAATGCGGATGTTGCGATTACTTCGCCAACTATTGCGATAACAAGAAAAAGCCAGCCTTTCATGATATATCTCCCAATTTGTGTAGGGCTTATTATGCACGCTTAAAAATAATAAAAGCAGACTTGACCTGATAGTTTGGCTGTGAGCAATTATGTGCTTAGTGCATCTAACACCTGAATTAAGCCGCGCCGCGAAGCGGCGTCGGCTTGAATGAGTTGTTAGGCAACACCGCGCTTTCTCTCGAAGGCTTGTCGTGTTTGAACCATGTAAACCGCCGGCCCGTCAGGCGTGGTGATGATCTTCTCCCGCACGAATCCTGCCTTCTCATAGCAGCGTATGGCTCGATGGTTGTTCGGAGTCGGGTCGGTCTGAATCTTCGTCACGGTGGGGTCCGAGAACAGTAGTTCAACGAGAGCGCGGACAAGCCTTGTTCCTAGGCCTTTGTTCAACTGTGTCGGGTCAGCCAGAGACTGGTCTATTCCTCGCACTCCTGGATCAGTTTCATCTTCCCACCAGCCATCACCGCTTCCGAGCGCGACGTACGACTGAGCATAGCCGATCGGTTCCTCGCCCAGCATTGCGATGTACGGTGTTACGGACTCTTCCGCCATCGCTCTGGGCAGGTAGTGTTCCAGCACTTCATCAAGAGTCGGTCGCTCTTCGTCACCACCCCACCACTCAACGATGTGCGGCCGGTTGAGCCAATCATGGAGCATCGGCAGGTCGCGCTCGGTCATGAGGCGAAGAGTTATGGGGGGGGTGCTCGCGGACATGAAATGGTCGCTCTGTGCTGCCTAACGCCTGGCACAGCGGATCGCAAACCTGGCGCGGCTTTTGGTACAAAAGGCGTGACAGGTTTGCGAATCCGTTGCTGCCACTTGTTAACCCTTTTGCCAGATTTGGTAACTATAATTTATGTTAGAGGCGAAGTCTTGGGTAAAAACTGGCCTAAAATTGCTGGGGATTTCAGGAAAGTAAACATCACCTTCCGGCTCGATGTCTATTGTAGATATATGTAGTGTATCTACTTGATCGATCAGGCTTTTGTATATCTCCCCACCACCTGAAACAATGACATGATCCGTTATTTTCTTTAGGTTGGTTAAAGCATCTTTAATTGATGGAAAGATCACTACGTTCTCATTGTCAGATGTAAAACTTGAACGTGTTACGACCGCATACTTTCGGTTGGGTAATGCTCCCATTGATTCAAAAGTCTTGCGTCCAACCAACAGCCATTGGTTATAGGTAATAGCTTTAAACAGGAGCTGTTCACCTTTGGCACTCCATGGAATATCAGGGCCATTCCCGATAACTCCATTCTTCGATATAGCTACCATTAGTGATAGTTTCACAATTCTTCCTCAGAGGTTAACGCCCGGCACAGCGGCAGCCGTAACGGAGCGGTTTTGTGTTAATGTTTGAGCGCAGCGAGTAACACAAAACCGCGTAGTGTAGGCTGACCGCCTGCTGCCGATTGTTAGATGCCAGTGCCACTTAATGAACGCTTGCTTTAGAAAGCAAATTTAAAACCAATACACCGCAAACTATTAAACTAATACCCACGAAACCCCATGCATCAATTTTTTGCCCGTAAAGCCCCCATGCAACAGCAGTGACTAATACTACGCCAAGGCCAGACCAAACTGCATAGGCCACCCCTATAGGAATAGACTTCAAGACCAATGAAAGGAAATAAAATGCAATTCCATAGCCAACAATTACGATGAAAGATGGTACGAGCTTCGTAAAACCTTCACTGGACTTTAATGCAGATGTTGCAACTACCTCTCCAAGAATTGCAACAGTAAGAAATAACCAGCTTTTCATGATCCGCCTCCAATATGATTCGAAGGGATTATGTGTTCTTTTCTCTTAAAGTTGTAGTCTTGAAGAAAAAAATTATTCGTGCGCAACTTTCCGGTTAATTACATCTAACGCCGCGTTAAGTAGTGAGCAACATGCCACCCAACCTAAACCATTGTGCCGTAAACACTAAATTCAAAGCAAAC
>NZ_JAHWIW010000071.1:0-4157 GCF_025377065.1 Pseudomonas sp. HD6422
CGGCGTAAGGGCGCGCAGTTCGCACGCCTCGCTATCCCTCCCCGCACTAAAGTACGGGGTATCTCGCGGAGAAAACCTATGAAAATCGGAGAACTGGCCAAGGCCACTGACTGCCCCGTCGAGACCATTCGCTATTACGAACGCGAGCAGTTGCTGCCGGCGCCGGCGCGCACCGAGGGCAACTATCGGCAGTACACCCAGGCCCACGTCGAACGGCTGACCTTCATCCGCAACTGCCGCACCTTGGACATGACCCTCGACGAAATTCGCAGTCTGCTGCGCCTGCGCGACAGCCCGGATGACTCATGTGGCAGCGTCAACGCGCTGATCGATGAACATATCGAGCACGTGCAGGCGCGGATCGATGGGTTGCTGGCGTTACGCTCGCAATTGGTGGAGCTGCGCCAGCGCTGTCCCGCGCAAGGGGATGAGTGCGCGATCCTGCAGCGACTGGAAGAGAACGGCGCAGTCTCGGTGCCGGACACCGAGCATTCGCACGTCGGGCGCAGCCACGGACATTGAAGAGCCTGCGGGCCAATCGCCGGCTTGCCGGCGATTGCGTCAGACCGCCATCGGCGCCGTCATCGGCGCATGGTGCTCATAACCTTCCAGGCTGAAATCGCTCGGCTCGATCATCTCCAACCACTCAGGCTCGTACTTCCCGGTCTTGGCGAAATCCGGCACACGGTCGCTGATCACCAGCTTCGGCGCTTCCAGCGGCTCGCGCTTGAGCTGCTCGTTGAGCATGTCCAGGTGGTTCTCATATACATGGGCATCGCCAATGAAGTACGTGAACCAGCGCGGGGTGTAACCAGTCAGCCGGCCGAACAGCGACAGCAGCGCAGCACCCTCGGTGAGGTTGAACGGCGTGCCCAGGCCCAAGTCATTGGAGCGGATGTAGAGGGTCAGGGAAATTTCCCGGGTCTCGACATTCGGGTGGAACTGGTAGAGCAGATGACACGGCGGCAGGGCCATTTCGTCCAACTGCGCGCAGTTCCAACCGTGGAACAGGATGCGCCGGCTACCGGGATCGTTGGCGATGGTGTCCAGACACTGGCGCACCTGATCGATGGCCTTGTACAGGATCACGAACGCCTGACCATCCTCCTCGTCCTGGGCGATCTTGCGAAAGCCCGCCTTCTCGGCCATCTCGATGGCGGCCGGGTTGCTCAGCGCGATGCGCTTGTAGCCGGGCCACTGACGCCATTGCACGCCGTAGATCTCGCCGAGGTCGTCATGCCCCTGGCGGAACGGGTTGGCCAGCCACTGGGCATTCTCGTTGGCGTTCTGATCCCAGACCTTGCAGCCCAGCTCACGGAATTCGCCGGCGTTCTTCACGCCGCGCAGAAAACCGACCATCTCGCCGATCGCCGACTTGAACGCCAGCTTGCGGGTAGTGATGGCCGGGAAGCCCTTCTGCAGGTCGAAACGCAGCATGGCGCCCGGCAGGCTGATGGTGCGGACACCGGTGCGGTTTTCCTGCAGCGTGCCGTTGTCGATGACGTCGCGGACCAGGTCCAGATACTGTTTCATGGCTTACCTGTAGCAAAAACGGCAGGGGGATCACCCCTGCCGTGGGAATAATCAGGCGGGTTTCGCCGTGGGCTTGCGATTATAAGCCCACCAGATCAGGCCAAGGCCAGCCAGGATCATCGGCACGCAAAGAATCTGACCCATGGTCAGCCAACCCCAGGCCAGGTAACCGAGCTGGGCATCCGGCACGCGGACGAATTCGACGATGAAACGGAAGATGCCGTAGAACAGCGCGAACATGCCGGAAACCGCCATGGTGGGCCGTGGCTTGCGCGAGAACAGCCAGAGGATGACGAACAGCGCCACGCCTTCCAGGGCGAACTGGTAGAGCTGCGAGGGGTGACGCGGCAGTTGGGCCGGGTCGCTGAACGGCGGGAAGATCATCGCCCAAGGCACGTCGGTGGGTTTGCCCCACAGTTCGGCATTGATGAAGTTGCCGATGCGTCCGGCACCCAGGCCAATCGGCACCAGTGGCGCGACGAAGTCCATCAGCTCGAAGAACGACTTGTTGTTGCGTTTGCCGAACCACAGCGCCGCCAGCATCACGCCGATGAAGCCGCCATGGAACGACATGCCGCCCTTCCAGACCTCGAAGATCAGCGTCGGGTTGGCCAGGTAGGCGTGCAGGTCGTAGAACAGCACATAGCCCAGGCGACCACCGACGATCACCCCCATCGACAACCAGAACACCAGGTCGGAGAGCTTCTCTCGACTCCAGGTCGGGTCGAAGCGGTTCAGCCGGCGTGAGGCCAACAGCCAGGCGCCGCCGATGCCGATCAGGTACATCAAGCCGTACCAGTGGATTTTCAGCGGCCCGATGGCCACGGCCACGGGATCTATCTGCGGGTAAGGCAGCATGGGTATTCCTCTTGGTTCAAATCAGAAAGCTCAGACCTACGCAGAACAACAACGCAGCGAACAGACGCTTGAGCAGGCGTGGCGATAACTTGTGCGCCAGACGCGCGCCAAAACGGGCGAAAAACATGCTGGTCACGGCAATGCCGATCAATGCCGGCAGGTACACGAACCCCAGACTATGCGGCGGCAGATGCTCTTCGTGCCAACCCAGCAGCATGAAACTCAAGGCACTGGCGAGAGCGATCGGCAGACCGCAGGCCGATGAGGTGGCCACCGCCTGCTGCATCGGCAGGCTGCGCCAGGTCAGGAACGGCACGGTCAACGAGCCGCCGCCGATGCCAAAGATCGCCGAGGCCCAGCCGATCACCGCGCCCATGCCGACCAGCGCCGGTTTGCCGGGCGTGCCGCGGCTGGCCTTGGGCTTGAAGTCCAGGGCCATCTGGGCGGCGATCACCAGGGCGAACACACCGATGATCTTCTGCAATTGCGGTCCTTGAATCAACGAAGCGGTCTTGGCGCCGACGCCGGCGCCGAGCAGGATACCGAGCGTCATCCAGGCGAAGATCGGCCACTGCACCGCGCCCTTGCGGTGATGCTCCAACACGGCGTTGATCGAGGTGAAAACGATGGTCGCCAGCGAGGTGCCGACCGCCAGGTGGGTCAGTACCGAAGTGTCGAAGCCCTGAAGGGTGAAACTGAACACCAGGACCGGCACGATGATGATACCGCCGCCCACGCCGAACAGCCCGGCCAGCACGCCAGCACAGGCGCCCAACAGCAGATAGAGTACGAACTCCATTCGTCGTCCCCGAGAAATCGATGCGGCATGGTAACGGAAGCCGGCCCCGCGGCTCTAGTGAACTCTGTGTCAGGATGGATCGCCAAGGCCACGCTCGGTAGAGTGGAGGAAAATACGGGGGTTACACCTATGTGTCTGATCGTATTCGCCTGGCGGCCCGGGCATGCCCTGCCGCTGATCGTCGCGGCCAACCGCGACGAGTTCTATGCCCGCCCGACCCAGGCGCTGGGCGCTTGGGAAGACGCGCCTGGGGTGCACGCCGGGCGTGACCTGGAAGCCGGAGGCACCTGGCTCGGCGTCGGCCCGCAAGGGCGCTTCGCTGCATTGACCAATATTCGCGACCCCGGGCAACCGCTGGGGCCGCGCTCGCGTGGCGAGCTGGTGGCGGCGTATCTACAGGGCGAGCTTGGGGTCGAGGCCTACCTTGACCAAGCGGCCAGCCGCAGCGGGCAATATTCGGGGTTCAACTTGTTGGTGGGCGATGGCCGGCAACTGGGCTATCTGCATGCGCGCGAGGCGGCGCCGCGACTGCTCGAACCTGGGGTGTATGGCCTGTCCAATGCCGGGCTGGATACGCCTTGGCCGAAGCTGGTGAAAGCGCGCAGGGGGCTGGAGGGGTTGCTGGAGACGGCGGACCCGCAGCAGTTGCTGGCATTGCTGGCCGATGGGGAAACCGCGGCGGATGCCGATCTGCCGCAAACGGGCGTGGGTCTGGCCACGGAGAAGCTGTTGTCGAGCGTGTTCATTGCCAGCCAGACCTATGGCACTCGGGCGAGTACGGTGCTGATCGTGGATGATCGGGGTAGACGGCGGCTGGTGGAGCGTAGCTTCGGCCCGTTCGGGGGGCATCTGGGAGAGGTTTGCCTGGAGGTCTGATGCCGTCTGGGCCGGCGCTTTCGCGGGACAAGCCCGCTCCCACAGGTGCCGCGCTGCCCTTGAGAACAGTGCGGTGCCTGTGGGAGCGGGC
>NZ_JAHWIW010000072.1:0-3376 GCF_025377065.1 Pseudomonas sp. HD6422
GGCCTGTACAGCGCCTCGGCCGACTCCATCCCGATCCTCTGCATCACCGGCCAGGCTCCGCGCGCTCGTCTGCACAAGGAAGACTTCCAGGCCGTCGACATCACCAGCATCGTCAAGCCGGTCACCAAGTGGGCCACCACCGTGCTCGAGCCCGGCCAGGTGCCCTACGCTTTCCAGAAAGCCTTCTATGAAATGCGCACCGGCCGCCCAGGCCCGGTGCTGATCGACCTGCCGTTCGACGTGCAGATGGCCGAGATCGAATTCGACATCGATGCCTACGAGCCACTGCCGGTGCACAAGCCGTCGGCTACCCGCATCCAGGCCGAAAAAGCCCTGGCCATGCTCAACGACGCCGAGCGCCCGCTGCTGGTGGCCGGTGGCGGCATCATCAACGCCGACGCCAGCGACAAGCTGGTCGCCTTCGCCGAACTGACCGGTGTGCCGGTGATCCCGACCCTGATGGGCTGGGGCACCATCCCCGATGACCACGCGCAGATGGTCGGCATGGTCGGCCTGCAGACCTCGCACCGCTACGGCAACGCTACCCTGCTGAAATCCGACCTGGTGTTCGGCATCGGCAACCGTTGGGCCAACCGCCACACCGGCTCGGTCGATGTCTACACCGAAGGCCGCAAGTTCGTGCACGTGGACATCGAGCCGACCCAGATCGGTCGCGTGTTCACCCCGGACCTGGGGATCGTTTCCGACGCAGGTCTGGCATTGGACGTGTTCCTGGAAGTGGCCCGCGAGTGGAAAGCCGCTGGCAAGCTCAAGTGCCGCCAGGCCTGGCTGGAAGACTGCCAGCAGCGTAAAGCCAGCCTGCAGCGCAAGACCCACTTCGACAACGTGCCGGTCAAGCCGCAGCGCGTGTACGAAGAAATGAACCAGGTGTTCGGCAAGGACACCTGCTACGTCAGCACCATCGGCCTGTCGCAGATCGCCGGCGCGCAGTTCCTGCACGTGTACAAGCCACGCCACTGGATCAACTGCGGCCAGGCCGGCCCGCTGGGCTGGACCATTCCAGCAGCCCTGGGCGTGGTCAAGGCCGACCCGAAACGCAAGGTCGTCGCGCTGTCCGGTGACTACGACTTCCAGTTCATGATCGAGGAACTGGCCGTCGGTGCGCAGTTCAACCTGCCGTATGTGCACGTGCTGGTGAACAACGCTTACCTGGGCCTGATTCGTCAGGCGCAGCGTGGCTTCGACATGGATTACTGTGTACAACTGGCGTTCGAGAACATCAATGCAGGCGATGATGCCGCCGCCTATGGCGTGGACCATGTTGCCGTGGTCGAGGGCCTGGGTTGCAAGGCCATTCGGGTGTTCGAACCTCATGCCATCAGCCCTGCCCTGCGCGAAGCGCAGCGTATGGCCGAACAGTACCGGGTGCCGGTGGTGGTTGAGATCATCCTCGAGCGGGTGACCAACATCGCCATGGGCACCGAGATCAATGCCGTCAATGAGTTCGAAGCGCTGGCGACCACTGCCGCAGATGCGCCGACTTCGATTCTGAGCCTTCGTGACCTTTAAGGAGAGCCCTATGCCACGCTTCGCTGCCAACCTGTCCATGCTGTTCACCGAACAGGACTTCCTGGCCCGCTTCAAGGCGGCCGCCGATGCCGGTTTCAGCGGCGTCGAATACCTCTTCCCGTATGACTTCAGCGCTGCAGAAATCAAGCAGCAGCTCGATGCCAACGGCCTGACCCAGGTGCTGTTCAACCTGCCTGCCGGCGATTGGGCCAAAGGTGAACGTGGCATCACCTGCCACCCCGATCGCGTCGAAGAGTTCCGCGCCGGGGTCGACAAGGCCATCGAATACGCCAAGGTGCTGGGCAACACCCAGGTCAACGCCCTGGCCGGCATCCGCCCGCAAGGCCCGGACTGCGCCACCGTGCGCAAGACGTTCGTGGAAAACCTGCGCTACGCCGCTGACAAGCTCAAAGCCGCCGGTATCCGTCTGGTCATGGAAATGATCAACACCCGCGACATCCCCGGCTTCTACCTGAACACCACGAAACAGGCCCTGGAAATCCAGGCCGAAGTCGGCAGCGACAACCTGTTCCTGCAGTACGACATCTACCACATGCAGATCATGGAAGGTGACCTGGCCCGCACCATGGAAGCCAACCTGAACCTGATCAACCACATCCAGCTGGCCGACAACCCGGGCCGCAACGAACCCGGCACCGGCGAGATCAACTACCGCTTCCTGTTCGAACACCTGGACCGCATCGGCTACCAGGGCTGGGTGGGCGCGGAGTACAAGCCGCTGACCACCACCGAAGCGGGTCTTGGCTGGCTGAAAACCCATAACGCAATTTAAGAAACAACGCGGAACACTGTGGGAGCGGGCTTGCCCGCGAACACCGGCACAGCCGGTGCCACCCACCGAGTTGTCTGCTTCGCGGGCAAGCCCGCTCCCACAGGGGGGGCGAGGCTCGCTTAAGCTATCACACATACAATGAGGTAATGTCTCATGGCTAAAATCGGTTTCATCGGCACCGGCATCATGGGCAAGCCCATGGCCCAGAACCTGCAAAAAGCAGGTCACAGCCTCTTCGTCTCCACCCATCACGACCCTGCCCCGGCCGAGCTGATCGCCGCTGGCGCAGTCGCCCTGGCCAACCCGAAAGAAGTGGCCCAGGAAGCCGAATTCATCATCGTCATGGTCCCCGACACCCCACAGGTCGAAAGCGTGCTGTTCGGTGAGAACGGCGTCGCCGAAGGCGTGGGCCCGAACAAGGTCGTGATCGACATGAGCTCGATTTCGCCCACCGCCACCAAAGCCTTCGCCGAAAAAATCAAGGCCACCGGCGCCGCCTACCTGGACGCCCCGGTGTCCGGCGGTGAAGTCGGTGCCAAGGCCGCGACCCTGAGCATCATGGTCGGTGGCTGCCCGAACGCCTTCGAGCGCGCCCTGCCGCTGTTCCAGGCCATGGGCAAGAACATCACCCGCGTCGGCGGCAACGGCGACGGCCAGACCGCCAAGGTGGCCAACCAGATCATCGTCGCCCTGAACATCCAGGCCGTCGCCGAAGCCCTGCTGTTCGCCGCCAAGAACGGCGCCGACCCGGCCAAGGTACGTGAAGCCCTGATGGGCGGCTTCGCCTCGTCGAAGATCCTCGAAGTGCATGCCGAGCGCATGATCAAAGGCACCTTCGATCCAGGCTTCCGCATCAACCTGCACCAGAAGGACCTGAACCTGGCCCTGCAAGGCGCCAAGGAACTGGGCATCAACCTGCCCAACACCTCCAATGCCCAGCAAGTGTTCAACACCTGCCAGGCCCTGGGTGGCGGTAACTGGGACCATTCGGCGCTGATCAAAGGCCTGGAGCACATGGCCAACTTCTCGATCCGCGACGAGAAATGAGCTTCA
>NZ_JAHWIW010000073.1:0-3131 GCF_025377065.1 Pseudomonas sp. HD6422
ATGAATGTTGATTTCTGACTTTTGTCAGATCGTTCTTTAAAAATTCGGATATGTGATAGATAGACTGATGACCACTTTCACTGGTGGTGATCAGGCTAAGGTAAAATTTGTGAGTTCTGCGCGAAAGCGCAACATGCGAATTTTCGGCGAATGTCGTCTTCACAGTATAACCAGATTGCTTGGGGTTATATGGTCAAGTGAAGAAGCGCATACGGTGGATGCCTTGGCAGTCAGAGGCGATGAAAGACGTGGTAGCCTGCGATAAGCTTTGGGGAGTCGGCAAACAGACTGTGATCCAGAGATCTCTGAATGGGGGAACCCACTCAGCACAAGCTGAGTATCTTGTACTGAATACATAGGTGCAAGAGGCGAACCAGGGGAACTGAAACATCTAAGTACCCTGAGGAATAGAAATCAACCGAGATTCCCTTAGTAGTGGCGAGCGAACGGGGACCAGCCCTTAAGTTGGTTTGAGATTAGTGGAACGCTCTGGAAAGTGCGGCCATAGTGGGTGATAGCCCCGTACACGAAAATCTCTTATCAATGAAATCGAGTAGGACGGAGCACGAGAAACTTTGTCTGAATATGGGGGGACCATCCTCCAAGGCTAAATACTACTGACTGACCGATAGTGAACCAGTACCGTGAGGGAAAGGCGAAAAGAACCCCGGAGAGGGGAGTGAAATAGAACCTGAAACCGTATGCGTACAAGCAGTGGGAGCCTACTTTGTTAGGTGACTGCGTACCTTTTGTATAATGGGTCAGCGACTTATATTCAGTGGCGAGCTTAACCGAATAGGGGAGGCGTAGCGAAAGCGAGTCTTAATAGGGCGTTTAGTCGCTGGGTATAGACCCGAAACCGGGCGATCTATCCATGGGCAGGTTGAAGGTTAGGTAACACTGACTGGAGGACCGAACCGACTACCGTTGAAAAGTTAGCGGATGACCTGTGGATCGGAGTGAAAGGCTAATCAAGCTCGGAGATAGCTGGTTCTCCTCGAAAGCTATTTAGGTAGCGCCTCATGTATCACTCCAGGGGGTAGAGCACTGTTTCGGCTAGGGGGTCATCCCGACTTACCAAACCGATGCAAACTCCGAATACCTGGAAGTGCCGAGCATGGGAGACACACGGCGGGTGCTAACGTCCGTCGTGAAAAGGGAAACAACCCAGACCGTCAGCTAAGGTCCCAAAGTCATGGTTAAGTGGGAAACGATGTGGGAAGGCTTAGACAGCTAGGAGGTTGGCTTAGAAGCAGCCATCCTTTAAAGAAAGCGTAATAGCTCACTAGTCGAGTCGGCCTGCGCGGAAGATGTAACGGGGCTCAAACCATGCACCGAAGCTACGGGTATCATCTTAGGATGATGCGGTAGAGGAGCGTTCTGTAAGCCTGTGAAGGTGAGTTGAGAAGCTTGCTGGAGGTATCAGAAGTGCGAATGCTGACATGAGTAACGACAATGGGAGTGAAAAACTCCCACGCCGAAAGACCAAGGTTTCCTGCGCAACGTTAATCGACGCAGGGTTAGTCGGTCCCTAAGGCGAGGCTGAAAAGCGTAGTCGATGGAAAACAGGTTAATATTCCTGTACTTCCAGTTATTGCGATGGAGGGACGGAGAAGGCTAGGCCAGCTTGGCGTTGGTTGTCCAAGTTTAAGGTGGTAGGCTGAGATCTTAGGCAAATCCGGGATCTCAAGGCCGAGAGCTGATGACGAGTTGCCTTTAGGCGACGAAGTGGTTGATGCCATGCTTCCAAGAAAAGCTCCTAAGCTTCAGATAACTGGGAACCGTACCCCAAACCGACACAGGTGGTCGGGTAGAGAATACCAAGGCGCTTGAGAGAACTCGGGTGAAGGAACTAGGCAAAATGGCACCGTAACTTCGGGAGAAGGTGCGCCGGCGAGGGTGAAGGACTTGCTCCGTAAGCCCATGTCGGTCGAAGATACCAGGCCGCTGCGACTGTTTATTAAAAACACAGCACTCTGCAAACACGAAAGTGGACGTATAGGGTGTGACGCCTGCCCGGTGCCGGAAGGTTAATTGATGGGGTTAGCGCAAGCGAAGCTCTTGATCGAAGCCCCGGTAAACGGCGGCCGTAACTATAACGGTCCTAAGGTAGCGAAATTCCTTGTCGGGTAAGTTCCGACCTGCACGAATGGCGTAACGATGGCGGCGCTGTCTCCACCCGAGACTCAGTGAAATTGAAATCGCTGTGAAGATGCAGTGTATCCGCGGCTAGACGGAAAGACCCCGTGAACCTTTACTATAGCTTTGCACTGGACTTTGAATTTGCTTGTGTAGGATAGGTGGGAGGCTTTGAAGTGGGGACGCCAGTTCTCATGGAGCCATCCTTGAAATACCACCCTGGCAACTTTGAGGTTCTAACTCAGGTCCGTTATCCGGATCGAGGACAGTGTATGGTGGGTAGTTTGACTGGGGCGGTCTCCTCCCAAAGAGTAACGGAGGAGTACGAAGGTGCGCTCAGACCGGTCGGAAATCGGTCGCAGAGTATAAAGGCAAAAGCGCGCTTGACTGCGAGACAAACACGTCGAGCAGGTACGAAAGTAGGTCTTAGTGATCCGGTGGTTCTGTATGGAAGGGCCATCGCTCAACGGATAAAAGGTACTCCGGGGATAACAGGCTGATACCGCCCAAGAGTTCATATCGACGGCGGTGTTTGGCACCTCGATGTCGGCTCATCACATCCTGGGGCTGAAGCCGGTCCCAAGGGTATGGCTGTTCGCCATTTAAAGTGGTACGCGAGCTGGGTTTAGAACGTCGTGAGACAGTTCGGTCCCTATCTGCCGTGGACGTTTGAGATTTGAGAGGGGCTGCTCCTAGTACGAGAGGACCGGAGTGGACGAACCTCTGGTGTTCCGGTTGTCACGCCAGTGGCATTGCCGGGTAGCTATGTTCGGAAGAGATAACCGCTGAAAGCATCTAAGCGGGAAACTTGCCTCAAGATGAGATCTCACTGGGATCTTGAATCCCCTAAAGGGCCGTCGAAGACTACGACGTTGATAGGTTGGGTGTGTAAGCGCTGTGAGGCGTTGAGCTAACCAATACTAATTGCCCGTGAGGCTTGACCATATAACACCCAAGCAATCTGCCGAGCAGATTGTGGTGGTGAAGACGAA
>NZ_JAHWIW010000074.1:0-3106 GCF_025377065.1 Pseudomonas sp. HD6422
AGCGTATCGCTTACTTCGACTACAGCGCGACCAGCCCACTCTCAGTCGAGTACTTCATCCAGATGTTGTCCGCCTGCTTGGCGGGTGGGCCGACGGAGAAAGCGCCCGGGCAGGACTCGCCACTCGGCCCTACCCAATATCTCTGGCAGCAACTGCTGGAAGATCCGAACAGTCTGTTGTACCAGGCCCTGACAGCAAAGAACCAAAGCTTGCGGCAGCAATTGATAAAAGCATTGTCGGGTAATGATCTGACTTATGTCTATCATGCGATCAAGACGATCGCCACCAGCCCGGCAGGCGAGCGCTTGATGATCAAACCGGTGCAAGATGCCATCGGCCACCTCCTCGCCGGCATGGCCAGTGCAGGCAATGCGCTTGGAAAACAAATCACCGGAAAAACGAGGGCATTGATCGGACACGTTCATAGCTCAGCGTTCTTGCTATTTGCTGGCCAACCGATTACCCAAGTCAGGCTCTCGCTGACGTTGGGTGAATACATGAGTCTGCTCAATGAGGCGCTACAGGACGGTACTGACGCTTTTCTTGGGGATTTGGACAAGCACTTGCGCAAGCCTGCCGCGCGCAAGATACGGGCCATGGTACTGAGCGGGGCGATCCACCTCACTGCCCCAGGAGATCGCAGCCAAATAGTCGAGGTCATGTTCTGGACATTGGAACAAGCAGAGAGCCTGCAAAACCGCCTGGCTAAATTGCGCGAGAGTGCCGCTGGCGGGATCGGCGAGCTAGTAGGCAGCGTCACTATCGGGGTCGATACTTTGCGCAATAGTGTCATATCTGCCGCAGATAGCGTAGGCGTCAGTGCCTCAGTTGCGCGGAATATAGCACGGGAAGCGATGCTCGAGATCCGCTCGGTGGCCTCTAGTCCCAGTAGTGCTAATATCTTGCTGGCATTAGGAATGCATATGGTTTCAACAAGATAGCTTGCAACAGAATTTCGAAGCGATTTCAAAGTCTGTCAAGAACAATCCTGAAGCGCTCGCTGCAATATGGTCTTCGTCCTTAGGGCTATTAGGCTCGGGGATCGAAGCGATAGGTCTAGGCATTCACCTAACTCACCCTACGCGTCCTGCAATCGGAAATGGACTTACTATTTCAGCGGGAACGAGAATTGCTATCTACGGGGCAGGTATCGCCGCTCTTGCGGGGATAATGGATAGCGCGCTCTACGCATTCGCCGCCAATCGAACGTACAAACAAGCCGACACCTTAGCAGCCGTAGGGTACGCTTTCGCTCTTGGAGCCTCGGCGGGAGCAGTTTTCTCGGGAACTGCAGCATTATTCATCAGCGCCTTGTCATCTTTTTTACTCGGAATTTCGGCAGCAGCGTCCCTAGCTGCTTTTGCGTTCGGGTTTTGGGCAAAAAATAACGAATCTACTTTACTTGAGACCTGGGCCAGGCATTGTAGATGGGGACTACCTAGTGATAAAAGACTGTGGTTAAGCCCAACCGCTTATGACGAAATGATTGGTGCGCTCAATGCTGCTGCGCTCGGAGTCGAATCGAAGGTTTCAATAAACATTCGTTTCAGTCAACAACTGCAAACCAACGCATCCTCGCCTAGTGCAGTTTTTATAAACGATGGCGCCAACATACCAGCTGAGTTTGTACTTAGTTACATTATGCGCCTCCCATACTTTACACCTAATAAGTCTCGATATCACTGGCTACTGAACCTCCATCGCGCTGGCGTGAATGCTGAATCGGCATCATTGAACTGGGAACACCCCAATCCTATACCTAAATCAAATTTACGATCAGCATCCAACAAAATCTTCTCCACAAGCGAGCAGCCAAAGCCCATTATGCATTACGACTCAGAGGCTCAAGTCTTATTAATCCATGGGGATATTCCACTACGGGAACAGCACAATCTGCATGCTGTCGAACTCGTCCTCTCTTACTGGCCGGACGCACTGGATGAATCCGCGGCTGCGGTGATCACCATCAAAGAAAACAGATTCTCAAAAAAAGACGCATTAGAATGAAATCACCTCTCTTGAATCCACCTTGCACAGGATGGGACAGGGACTTACCCGGCCCCTTCGACCCGCAACACCTTATTGAGCACGCTATAAAAATAACTCCAAACCATCAGGATACAATCTATTTAGAACTGCCTAGATCATCGATTGCCCCAAGGGGCATCTTACTCCTAGTCGCTATCATCTTCATTATTGTTTACGCATCATTACTAGCGTTCCTGTTCTTAATTATCCCGCCACAACCAGTCTCACTAATCGGTGGGACTGCTCTTCTGATTTTTGGGTCGTGGATGGTCACCATAATGTGGCAGCTGGACGTTTCTCCTCCGCGAGACGAGCCCATTAGATTCAATCGAACCCGTCGAAAGATCTATGCTTACAATTTCAAAAATCAATACTGGAACCCCTTTCAGAAAGGAACGGTGGTCCCTGTCTCTTACGACTGGTCTCAAGTAAGGGCCGAACGCTGGTCACAAACTGGGGTGGTAGCTGGAGGCGTTATCTTTAAATGGGGAGTGGTGCTATCCATCATTGAACCAGGCACAAACCGGGTGATAGATAGATTCAACCTCAGCGCCATGGATACCGATGGGCAGACTTGGGCCTATGTATGTATTTATATGCAAAAAGGGCCTGATGCCCTCCCTCCGCCTGGCCCACCAAAAGATCATAACGATGTCCTTTGGTGCGAATTCGCACTACGTCTCGCCCCAAAGGTTTCCTGGCCACCGGATATGGACCTGGAGTCCCGCACCGCTCCTTAATCAGTGGAAAATAAAACGCTGATGGAGCATACCAACGACTGTACTGAATCAGCGCAATCGAGAATCAGCCCTGGCAACTCACTATCAGAAGGGTAATTCGAAAATTCCTACAACCGTTTAGGAAGCCTCTAACTCCTCTCCGAAGAGCTTCCTCGCTAGTGTTCAAGGCTCAGGCCATCAAGCCTTTGCGCGAGGAATCTTGTCGTGAATATCAGCAGAGCCATTCACATCGCCATGCAGGAGGAGATTCCCAACCCACATGGCACCTGCAAAGCCTGCGAACGGTCTGGTCTTCCCATTCTGCTCCTGCGTGAGGCCTATGCCCCGCATCCTCGCGA
>NZ_JAHWIW010000075.1:0-2905 GCF_025377065.1 Pseudomonas sp. HD6422
GCTGCGGTCAGAGTGGTCTTACCGTGGTCAACGTGGCCGATAGTGCCGACGTTAACGTGGGGAAGGGAACGATCAAACTTTTCCTTAGCCATCGATACAATCCTCCGCAGAAGAAATAGTCTTGCGCTGATAAAACAAAGGCAGATATTTTCATATCTGCCTTGTTTATATGGAGCTCTTGAGCGGACTTGAACCGCTGACCTCACCCTTACCAAGGGTGTGCTCTACCAACTGAGCTACAAGAGCGAAACACTTGTGCAAAATCCAGCAAACTTGGAGCGGGTAGCGGGAATCGAACCCGCATCATCAGCTTGGAAGGCTGAGGTTCTACCACTAAACTATACCCGCGGAGCTTGCGGCTCTCGCTAAAACTGGTGGAGGGAGAAGGATTCGAACCTTCGAAGCTCTCGCAACGGATTTACAGTCCGTCCCCTTTGACCGCTCGGGAATCCCTCCAGATGTGGCCGGCATTCTATTTGTCTGCCGTCCTAGTGTCAAGCGCTTTTTCAAATTTTTTCAATCAAATCTGAAGCTTAGCTGCGCTTGCACCGCTTCCAGACCCATCACCTAAGTGCTGTTCCCTGTGAAGCGGGCGCCATTCTATCAAGCTATTCGCCAGTTGCAATACCCTCGCACAAAATAATTTTGTGTTTTAAGTCTTTGAAATCCTTGGAAAGACCTGCGATGACCGAGGGCTCCAGCAAACGCTCGCTTTGCGGGGCAATCTTCAGCCAGCGACCATCAGCACCAGGTAACTGCCCCGCGACCGGTTCGGCTTCGATATCGAGGCTGAGCAGGCGCTGACGCAGTGCATCCAACTGCTCCTGGCTACCCACGCCACCGATCACCAGACATTCATCCCGGCGCCGAGCCGGCGCCGACGCCCCCGTTTCGCGCAGCAGCCGAATTTCCTGCTGATTACCCTTGTACAACGACAAAGGTGCGACTTCCTTGACCTTCAGCGGGGCTTCCTGTTGGTGCCAGACGTAATAGAAGACGTTGAGCACCAGCAACAGCAGAAACAACCAACGCATAGTCACCTCAATCCAACGGACAGGCCATTGCCAGACCAACGAATACCAGATCGGGTACGACACGCGCCATGGGCACGGCGTCGCGTACCAGCGGCGCATCGCCACCGGTCAAGAACACAGTGAAGTCATCACCCCACTGCGCGCGCGCCTGCTCGAGCTGCGTGCGCGCGAACCCTTGAAGCATCAGCACACAACCACGCTCGACCGCTTCGACGGTGGAACGCCCAGGCTGCAGGCTGGTCAGGGCGCGCTCGGCGGACGCATCGTCATAGCGAATACGCCGAGTATGAGTGCGCAACTGGCTGCGCATCAGCGGCATTCCAGGACAGATGTATCCACCCAGATGCTCACCGTCAGCACTGACGAAGTCCGCCTTGGCCGCCGTCCCGAGATCAATGACCAGGCACGCTCCCTTTGCCAGATGGTAGGCACCCAGCACTGCAAGCCAGCGGTCCATGCCCAGGCGCTGATAGTCTTCGTAGCCATTACGAACACCCGCCATCTGTATCGCAGGCTGGGCGACCCGCGCCTGAACTCCGAATGCCTGGGCAATCAAGGTGCACAGAACAGCGGTCTCTTCCTCGCTGCGCACACTCACGATGCGGCAAGCCGTCAACCGGGCAGTGGCAAGACCGATCACCTCACCTAGCAGCGCCTGATCGGAGTCGACAATGCCTCCTCCCACCATCGTGGCTTCCGCCGTATGAATGACCCGCCATTTGATGAAGCTGTTACCGCAATCGAGCTCAAGAATCATCACGCAACCTCAAACTGAGCTCACCACCACTGAAGCTCTTTTCCACACCGTCGACATCAAGGCGTATCGCGCCCTGACCATCCACACCGAGGGCGATACCGTCAATCGTGGTAGTGCCTGCGATCAGCGAAACCTTGCGCCCCTGCCAGAGGTGCGACGCCTCCCACTCTTCCTGGAAAGCCGCAAAACCATAGCGCCGGTGGCGCGCCATTTCCCGCTGCAATTGCTCACCGAGCACAGCGACCAGTCGATTACGGTCGACCAATTGGCCCAGTTCGCGACGCATCGAGGTCCATTGTTGATCAACCAGATCGTTGACCTGCATATTCACGTTGATCCCGATCCCCAGGACGACGTGGCAGACATCGGCGGGATCTCCGACCAACTCCAGCAGTATGCCGGTGATCTTCTTCCCATCCACCAAAACGTCATTAGGCCACTTCAGCCCCACCTTCTCCAGCCCGAAGGCCTGAAGCGTGCGCATGACCGCCAGCCCCACCACAAGGCTCAAACCTTCGAGCTGGCGCATACCACCATCGATGCGAAGCACCAGGCTGTAGTAGAGATTCTCCGCGAATGGGCTCACCCAGTGGCGACCACGCCGACCGCGACCAGCACTCTGACGCTCGGCAAGCACAACGAAGGGCGCCGACTGGCCAACGGCGGCGAGGCGCAAACCCTCTGCATTGGTCGAGTCGATGGTTTCATGAATGAAGACCGGCCAGCACTCGCCCTCTGCAAAGCCGGCAATTGCCTGCTCATCCAGCAAAACCAGCGGTGCCGCCAGTTGATAACCGCGCCCACGCACCTTGTGAATGGTCAGGTTGAGCTCGCTCTCCAGGTGCTGCAGCTGTTTCCAAACGGCGCTGCGGCTCACACCCAGGGCGGCGCCCAGGGCTTCCCCGGAATGGAAGCGGCCATCCTTCAGAAGATTCAACAACTTCAGCATGCCAGTCTCGACTTGGAATAAGGCAGGCATGATACCTGTAGCCGCTGCCTCATGTCGCGGAAAGGGTGCTGGCGATGCGTGCATTCCAGGGCGATAAGCGCACAAAGACAAAACCCCTACCTGCTCGCGCAGATAGGGGTTTTGCGAAATGAATCTTGACGATGA
>NZ_JAHWIW010000076.1:0-2736 GCF_025377065.1 Pseudomonas sp. HD6422
TGCCCAAGGTTGCCGGGTGACGCACACCGTGGAAACGGATGAAGGCACGAACCCAGTGGACATAAGCCTGTTCGGTTCGTAAGCTATAATGCAAGTAGCGTATGCGCTCACGCAACTGGTCCAGAACCTTGACCGAACGCAGCGGTGGTAACGGCGCAGTGGCGGTTTTCATGGCTTGTTATGACTGTTTTTTTGTACAGTCTATGCCTCGGGCATCCAAGCAGCAAGCGCGTTACGCCGTGGGTCGATGTTTGATGTTATGGAGCAGCAACGATGTTACGCAGCAGGGCAGTCGCCCTAAAACAAAGTTAGAAAAGGAAAAGTATGAGCAAGTTATCTGTATTCTTTATATTTTTGTTTTGCAGCATTGCTACCGCAGCAGAGTCTTTGCCAGATTTAAAAATTGAAAAGCTTGATGAAGGCGTTTATGTTCATACTTCGTTTGAAGAAGTTAACGGGTGGGGCGTTGTTCCTAAACATGGTTTGGTGGTTCTTGTAAATGCTGAGGCTTATCTAATTGACACTCCATTTACGGCTAAAGATACTGAAAAGTTAGTCACTTGGTTTGTGGAGCGTGGCTATAAAATAAAAGGCAGTATTTCCTCTCATTTTCATAGCGACAGCACGGGCGGAATAGAGTGGCTTAATTCTCGATCTATCCCCACGTATGCATCTGAATTAACAAATGAACTGCTTAAAAAAGACGGCAAGGTTCAAGCCACAAATTCATTTAGCGGAGTTAACTATTGGCTAGTTAAAAATAAAATTGAAGTTTTTTATCCAGGCCCGGGACACACTCCAGATAACGTAGTGGTTTGGCTGCCTGAAAGGAAAATATTATTCGGTGGTTGTTTTATTAAACCGTACGGTTTAGGCAATTTGGGTGACGCAAATATAGAAGCTTGGCCAAAGTCCGCCAAATTATTAAAGTCCAAATATGGTAAGGCAAAACTGGTTGTTCCAAGTCACAGTGAAGTTGGAGACGCATCACTCTTGAAACTTACATTAGAGCAGGCGGTTAAAGGGTTAAACGAAAGTAAAAAACCATCAAAACCAAGCAACTAAATTTCTAACAAGTCGTTGCAGCACGCCACTACGTGGCTGGACAGTTTGTAAGTTGCGCTTTTGTGGTTTGCTTCGCAAAGTATTCCACAACGCGCAACTTACAAACTGCCGCTGAACTTAGCGTTAGGCACCAATGGATAGTTCGCCGCTCGTCAGGCCTGTTGAAACTACCGATTCGGCCAGTTGGCTAAGCATGCGCTGTGAGCTGTGGCCAGATGGCACATGTCAAGAGCACCAGTCAGAGATCGCAGAATTTCTGTCCGGAAAAGTCGCCCGGCCTGCTGCTGTCCTCATTGCTGTAGCACCCGACGGAGAAGCACTAGGGTTTGCCGAGCTTTCGATCCGCCCGTATGCGGAGGAGTGCTACTCCGGCAACGTTGCGTTCTTGGAGGGTTGGTACGTTGTGCCAAGTGCGCGGCGTCAGGGCGTAGGTGTAGCTCTGGTAAAAGCCGCCGAGCATTGGGCTCGTGGTCGCGGATGCACCGAATTCGCCTCCGACACTCAACTTACCAACAGCGCAAGCACCTCGGCGCACCTGGCGGCTGGATTCACGGAGGTTGCTCAAGTACGCTGCTTCCGGAAACCGTTGTGAGGGGCGCCGCGTTGGTGCCTAACAATTCGTTCAAGCCGAACTTGCTTCGTTACACCAAAGCCATGGCAGAAAGAGCTTGCCATGGCTTTGGCTCCACTACGCAAGTCGGCTTAACTCAGGCGTTAGAAAAGGAAAAGTATGAGCAAGTTATCTGTATTCTTTATATTTTTGTTTTGCAGCATTGCTACCGCAGCAGAGTCTTTGCCAGATTTAAAAATTGAAAAGCTTGATGAAGGCGTTTATGTTCATACTTCGTTTGAAGAAGTTAACGGGTGGGGCGTTGTTCCTAAACATGGTTTGGTGGTTCTTGTAAATGCTGAGGCTTATCTAATTGACACTCCATTTACGGCTAAAGATACTGAAAAGTTAGTCACTTGGTTTGTGGAGCGTGGCTATAAAATAAAAGGCAGTATTTCCTCTCATTTTCATAGCGACAGCACGGGCGGAATAGAGTGGCTTAATTCTCGATCTATCCCCACGTATGCATCTGAATTAACAAATGAACTGCTTAAAAAAGACGGCAAGGTTCAAGCCACAAATTCATTTAGCGGAGTTAACTATTGGCTAGTTAAAAATAAAATTGAAGTTTTTTATCCAGGCCCGGGACACACTCCAGATAACGTAGTGGTTTGGCTGCCTGAAAGGAAAATATTATTCGGTGGTTGTTTTATTAAACCGTACGGTTTAGGCAATTTGGGTGACGCAAATATAGAAGCTTGGCCAAAGTCCGCCAAATTATTAAAGTCCAAATATGGTAAGGCAAAACTGGTTGTTCCAAGTCACAGTGAAGTTGGAGACGCATCACTCTTGAAACTTACATTAGAGCAGGCGGTTAAAGGGTTAAACGAAAGTAAAAAACCATCAAAACCAAGCAACTAAATTTCTAACAAGTCGTTGCAGCACGCCACTACGTGGCTGGACAGTTTGTAAGTTGCGCTTTTGTGGTTTGCTTCGCAAAGTATTCCACAACGCGCAACTTACAAACTGCCGCTGAACTTAGCGTTGCGCGCCGGCACTCGCAGTTTTTGAGCCTTGCACACCTGAGTGACTTCGCGGTGAAAGGCCGCTAGGCTGCGCTT
>NZ_JAHWIW010000077.1:0-2413 GCF_025377065.1 Pseudomonas sp. HD6422
GCTGACGACTCATGGCACCTCCTATTTGGGCCTCATTATGAGGCTTGGAGGTGTCTACGAAACTAGGGGCGATTCACATTTAGATGCTTTGTCGTGTGGGGCTGCCGAGATTTCTATTAAAGGAAGAGAGTGTGCACAGTGAGTGATGATTTTATGCGCCTGTCTGATCTGGTGCCGAGATACGCTCGATTCTACAAAATTAGCCCGCAAGAAGCTGCATACGCGCTGTATGAACTGATTGAGAGATTATATGTTGAGTACGGTGTAAATCGATTTCTTCCCAATTCGGTTAATGATGTTTTTTGGGTTGGTTGTTTTGGAAGTCATGACCGATCCCCCGGAACTCATGTGATCTATTTTCAGGAGTTGAGCAAGTATTTCTACGAGATTTTTTGCTCGCAGAGCAAGGGTGATAAAAATAAACTGAGCTGTTATTGTGAGGAGGCACAGCGGTCGATAGATGTTCCTGATAGCGTAGTTTGTTTTTCAGGGTCCGTCTTAGTAGAGTGGATTTTGAATGCAGGGTTTGAAAGTCCAGATTTTCTGTTAAATACTAATTTAGCTGAGAAAGCTAAGGGTAGGAGCGATGGCGGGCTCAACGAGCAGGAGTTGGGTACTGTCATCAAGATTGTAAATGGTCTGGTTGATATAATAAAGGCAGTTGATAAGGCTCATCGCGAGTCGCCGACTAATTATGATGATAAGGTTAGCTCAAGTAATATCAAACGTTATGCCTGTACGCTCAGTAACCCGCCGCGTAAGAATTCTGATGTGTGCTCTACCTTGATAGCTCTCGCGGAGGAGGCTGGAGTTGACATGCCTTCATATCATGGAACCATGCGAAAATATATGGGTATACAGTCCAAGTCCGATACAAAGGCGTGACTTATCCTTAGCGAAAATCTTGAGGAACCCTATGAGAATTTGAGGTTCCTCATGACTCCTCTACTGCGGTGCCATTGAATGCCTAGCCATCCAATCCGGCCTCAGGAGGCCCTGTAGATGGCTAACCAATCTGTTTCACCTTTGTTGCTTCGCCTGCCGGGAGTCTGTGCCCTAGTAGGGCTAAGCAAGTCTCAGATCTACCGTTTGATTCGAGCCGGCGAGTTTCCTCCTGGAATCTCTCTCGGAGCGAATTCTGTAGCATGGCCTGCCGAGCAGGTACAGGCTTGGGTAGCGGATAAAATCAGTTCCTCTGTTCGTTGACGATGGCTACAAATCCGCCACTTCCACCACGCGTAAATATCAAGATAGAGGAGCTTAGAAAGAGCTCTATTGCTAGGCGTAAAGAAAAAGATAAGCACGTTGAGGTCGAGGTTGAAGCCAAGCGAGAATCACTACCAAACTGGTCCGACTCAGTTAGGCGTGTACCTAATGTGGCTCTTAGATCGGCGTTGTTTGGGGCCATGAGGAAGGGGGCGCGTCCTTATGTTGAACAAATGGAGGTCAATGCGCTAGGTAGTGTCAGTATCCTCTATACAGGTGCTCTCCTTGATCAAGGTGATTTGGACGTTTGGACAGCAGTTCTACATTTGGCGCGAATGCAAGATTTGGGAGTCGAGTGCAGAATTACTGCCTACCGCCTTTTAAAAGTTTTGGGGAAAACCGATTCGGGTAAAAATCGACGTGTTTTGGACCTGAGCATCAGTCGCTTGAAAGCTACGGCTTTGCAGGTGAAGGTTGGTCGGTACGCATATGAAGGCAGCTTGATTCATGAGGTTTATCGCGATCATCATGAGCGAAGTGAACGAATTTATGTCGTACGATTAAATCCGAAGCTCGGAGTGTTCTTTCGTGAAGATCAATTCACCGATGTAGATTTGTCAATAAGGTATGCGCTGCGCGGTAAGCCGCTTGCACAGTGGCTACATGGATTCTATTCCAGTCACGCACGGCCATATGATCTTAAAGTCGAAACTTTGCATAGGTTGTGCAGAAGTCGTGCAAGCTCCTTGATTGATTTTAAAAAGGACTTGCTGAAGTCTCTTGAGGCAGTAAAGCAAGCAAGTGCCAATGTTGGTAGACCGTTTAGCTATCTTGTTGAAGCTCATTTGGTCCAAGTTAAGACGACTCCTAGCGCCTCTCAAAAGCGGCACCTAGATAAGAAACGTTGATACCGTCCCAGTCCCGCTGGTACCGTTTCAGCACTCCTGCTCGTAACGTACCAGCCTTCTACTTATAAAGTTCCAGCGCCCCTGGCGATGCTGTTCCAGCGCTCCTGTCATACTGTTCCAGCACTCCTGCCGATGCCGTTCCGGCGCTCCTGTCGATACCGTTCCAGCACCCCTGCCGATACCGTTCCAGCGCTCCTGTCGATACCGTTCCAGCACCCCTGCCGATACCGTTCCAGCACCCCTGCCGATACCGTTCCAGCGCTCCTGTCGATACCGTTCCAGCACCCCTGCCGATACCG
>NZ_JAHWIW010000078.1:0-2383 GCF_025377065.1 Pseudomonas sp. HD6422
GTAAGCGTCCGGCGAACTCACCTTGCGTAAGTCAGGCCGGCACCCACTGATGCGGCAGCAACTGTCCGATCTCACTGGCCCGTTGGGTCGGCATCCGCGTCAGCACATCTTTTAGATAGGCATACGGATCATGCCCATTCATGCGCGCCGACTGGATCAAACTCATGATTGCCGCAGCCCGCTTACCGCTGCGCAGGGATCCCGCAAATAACCAGTTCGAGCGCCCGAGTGCCCATGGCCGTATCTGGTTTTCGACCTGGTTGTTGTCGATGGGCACAGCCCCATCATCCAGGTAGCGCGTCAGCGCTACCCAGCGTTTCAGGCTGTAATCGAGGGCTTTGGCCGTGGCTGATCCATTGGGCACCAGGTCGCGCTGAGCCAACATCCAGTCATGCAGTTTTTTGAGGATCGGCACCGCCAATTCTTGTCGTACTCGCCAGCGCTCTTCATCACTCATGTCCCGCGCCTGACGTTCGACCTCGTACAAGCCGCTGATCGAGTGCAGGGCCTGTTCAGCCAGCTGACTTTTGTTCGCCACGTGCAAATCAAAGAACTTGCGCCGGGCGTGGGCCATGCAGCCGATTTCAGTGATGCCTTGTTCGAAACCGGCTTTGTAGCCAGCGAAGTCGTCGCAGACCAGCTTGCCGTTCCAGTCACCTAGGAAGTTGCGCGCATGTTCGCCAGCACGGCTTGGGCTGAAGTCGTAAACCACCGCTTTGAGCGCTGAAAACGGCGTCGTGCTGTAGGCCCAGACATAGGCCCGGTGGGTTTTCTTCTCGCCTGGCGCAAGCATTTGCACCGGTGTTTCATCAGCGTGGATCACGCCCTGGTTCAGCACGGCTTCACGCAGTGCATCGACCAGTGGCTGAAGCCGCACGCCGGTTTGTCCGACCCACTGGGCCAGGGTCGAGCGAGCAATTGCCAGCCCGGCGCGGCCAAAGATTTTCTCCTGCCGGTACAGCGGCAAGTGATCGGCAAACTTGGCCACCATCACGTGGGCCAACAAACCTGCGGTCGGGATACCTTTGTCGATAACCTGGGCTGGCACCGGTGCCTGGATCAGGGTTTCGCACTGGCGACAGGCCCATTTGCCCCGCACATGTTGCTCGACGGTAAACACGCCCGGCGTGTAATCCAGCTTCTCGCTGACGTCTTCGCCGATGCGTTGAAGTTGGCAGCCACAGACGCACTGGGTGTTTTCGGGTTCGTGACGAATCACCGTGCGTGGAAACTGCGGCGGCAAAGGCGCACGTTTCGGGGATTGCCGTGGTTCGGCCTGTGGCGCATCTGGGAGAAGCTGTTTTAGCTCGGCCTCGATAGCTTCAAGGTCTGTGTCGAGCAGGTCATCCAGCAAGCTGCTTTGCGCCGGGCTGATTTGCTCGCTGCGCTTGGCAAACTTGTGCCGTTTGAGCAGGGCGATTTCGAACTTGAACTGTTCGATGAGGATTTCATCGTTCTGAATCTTCCTGCTCATCGCCTCGACCTGGGATTGCAATTGCAACGCCTGTGCCGCCAAAGCACGAAGCTGTTCCGGGGTCATCTGGTCGAGGTTGGGCGAGAAAGTCATGCCACCGATTGTGCCAGAGCAGGCGCGGGGCGACGACAAGTAGACCGGCCAAATGGCCGGCGGTTACAGCATGCTGATCACGCCGCCTGAGCCGACGCGCTGCCACGGCAGGCCCAGCACCAACGCCTGGAGTTGTTCGCTGTCGAGTTCGACCTCGCACCCGTGGCGAATGCCGGGCCAGTGGAACTTGCCTTGGTTCAGGCGCCGCGCGGCAAGCCAGACACCGACGCCATCGTGCACCAGCACTTTCATCCGGGTAGCCCGGCGATTGGCGAACAGATAAGCGCAGTGCGGCTTCGCCGCACCGAACACCGCAATCACCCGGGCTAATGCCGTCTCGGTGCCGGCGCGCATATCCATCGGCTCGGTGGCCAGCCAGATGGCATCGATGCGGATCATTGAGCCACAGCCCGAATAAATTGCGCACAACCCTCGGGATCCGAGGCTGGCCATTTCACCGTGATCACTTGCCCGGCCACGGGCAACTCGATGATCACTGACGCTTCGACTGGCCGTTTAGGTGCGGCTTTTAGCGGGACGAAAGCTGGTAGTGAAGCCGCTGCGGGCTGATCTCGATAGAGCGGCAGCCATTTGCGGATGACGTTGGCATTGATGCCGTGGTTGATGGCGACACTGGACACGGTTGCGCCAGGTTGCAGGCATTCCTGAACGACCTGGGCTTTGAACGGTTTCGGATAAGAGCTTCGTTGGCGCATGGAAATCCTGGCGATGAGGGTGATCGCGTCCGCTTAAAAATACGCGGACACCATCGCCCTTAATGCTGGAGTTCGGAAGGTGAGTTCGCCGGACGCTTAC
>NZ_JAHWIW010000079.1:0-1856 GCF_025377065.1 Pseudomonas sp. HD6422
GCTAAAGATATGTTCTTGCAAGTCCTGATGTGAGAAGTTCACTTGATTATATAATTGCTTTGATTTTTCCATGCTGTGGCTCCAAAAAACATTTGATTTGAAGACTACCATTTACCTGAAAGTTCTCAACAAAAACAAAACCAATAAAAACAGACACTTAAAACACCCCGTTTTAGCCAAGATAAGGCATCAAAATGGCATTTTAAAGGGTGCTAATTCAAAATAAGCGATGCGGCCAGCTAGAAAAAAGTTTTGGTGAACCTGGTGAGTTTTAGAGAAAGCACATAACGCTTGAGTTAAGCCGCGCCGCGAAGCGGCGTCGGCTTGAACGAATTGTTAGACATTATTTGCCGACTACCTTGGTGATCTCGCCTTTCACGTAGTGAACAAATTCTTCCAACTGATCTGCGCGGGAGGCCAAGCGATCTTCTTCTTGTCCAAGATAAGCCTGTCTAGCTTCAAGTATGACGGGCTGATACTGGGCCGGCAGGCGCTCCATTGCCCAGTCGGCAGCGACATCCTTCGGCGCGATTTTGCCGGTTACTGCGCTGTACCAAATGCGGGACAACGTAAGCACTACATTTCGCTCATCGCCAGCCCAGTCGGGCGGCGAGTTCCATAGCGTTAAGGTTTCATTTAGCGCCTCAAATAGATCCTGTTCAGGAACCGGATCAAAGAGTTCCTCCGCCGCTGGACCTACCAAGGCAACGCTATGTTCTCTTGCTTTTGTCAGCAAGATAGCCAGATCAATGTCGATCGTGGCTGGCTCGAAGATACCTGCAAGAATGTCATTGCGCTGCCATTCTCCAAATTGCAGTTCGCGCTTAGCTGGATAACGCCACGGAATGATGTCGTCGTGCACAACAATGGTGACTTCTACAGCGCGGAGAATCTCGCTCTCTCCAGGGGAAGCCGAAGTTTCCAAAAGGTCGTTGATCAAAGCTCGCCGCGTTGTTTCATCAAGCCTTACGGTCACCGTAACCAGCAAATCAATATCACTGTGTGGCTTCAGGCCGCCATCCACTGCGGAGCCGTACAAATGTACGGCCAGCAACGTCGGTTCGAGATGGCGCTCGATGACGCCAACTACCTCTGATAGTTGAGTCGATACTTCGGCGATCACCGCTTCCCTCATGATGTTTAACGTTTGACATGAGGGGCGGCCAAGGGCGCCAGCCCTTGGACGTCCCCCTCGATGGAAGGGTTAGGCAACACTGCGTGTTCGCTCGAATGCCTGGCGTGTTTGAACCATGTACACGGCTGGACCATCTGGGGTGGTTACGGTACCTTGCCTCTCAAACCCCGCTTTCTCGTAGCATCGGATCGCTCGCAAGTTGCTCGGCGACGGGTCCGTTTGGATCTTGGTGACCTCGGGATCATTGAACAGCAACTCAACCAGAGCTCGAACCAGCTTGGTTCCCAAGCCTTTGCCCAGTTGTGATGCATTCGCCAGTGACTGGTCTATTCCGCGTACTCCTGGATCGGTTTCTTCTTCCCACCATCCGTCCCCGCTTCCAAGAGCAACGTACGACTGGGCATACCCAATCGGCTCTCCATTCAGCATTGCAATGTATGGAGTGACGGACTCTTGCGCTAAAACGCTTGGCAAGTACTGTTCCTGTACGTCAGCAAGTGTCGGGCGTGCTTCTTCTCCGCCCCACCACTCGACGATATGAGATCGATTTAGCCACTCATAGAGCATCGCAAGGTCATGCTCAGTCATGAGGCGCAGTGTGACGGAATCGTTGCTGTTGGTCACGATGCTGTACTTTGTGATGCCTAACTTTGTTTTAGGGCGACTGCCCTGCTGCGTAACATCGTTGCTGCTCCATAACATCAAACATCGACCCACGGCG
>NZ_JAHWIW010000007.1:0-184980 GCF_025377065.1 Pseudomonas sp. HD6422
GCAGCTGTCTCCAATAGAGTATGAGAAACGCTATTTCCTGAGCTTGGAGAGTGTCTAGGAAACCAGGGGCGATTCAAGTGGTTGAATTTGACAAAGAAGAAGCCGAGCAGGCAAAAGCGGCCAGAAAGAGAAGACTACTAAAACCCAAACCGCCAAGCCCATTTCAAGACCCTTACGACCCATATCAATAACCGCATAGTGCGGTTTTCTGCTCTTGGAGGATACGATACATCATATAGCACAATAGTATTTTTAGCCTCACCCCTTGAAACTCTATTTTTATATGATTTAATAATAGCAATAATAAGTCACTATTATCATTATTATTGCAATAACAATAATAACAACTTAATTATTCTTATTATCACAAGGAAGATAATAAGATATTATTCTCGCTATCCCTCTGAGTTTTCCTTGATTCTGCTGGGCTTCCACCCTTTGGTGCAAGCCACAAGACTCATTGATAACGAAAATAATAACGATATTATTCTTCTTATTATTGTAGTAGCAATAATAATTCAGTACTTATTATTCTTATTATTAGGAGGAAATAAATGAACAACACAGTATTAGAAAGAATTTTCAACGTAGCTACAGAGTTGTATATGACAAATGGTAAAAAATCATATCCAACAGTTCACCAAGTCCGAGCCATAGCTAAGACAGATATGAATACGACCAGTGAAGCAATGAGGCAATGGCGTAAAGAAATGGACGCGGAGAAATCCGACCAGTCAAACGGCTCTGAAACCTTTCAGAAAGCCATCAGTGAAGCGACGGCAACGCTTTGGAGCATTGCAGAACACGCTGCAGGTGAAAACCTCAGAAAAGCTCAAAAGGCTTGGAATACAGAGAAGTCAGAGCTTGGAGAAAAAACTCAAACCCTTATCAATGAAAATGAACAACTACGATATGACCTTGACCTTGCGAAGAAAATCAATCTTGATCAAGCAGGTGAACTACTTGATGAAATGACCTATCGGAAAATTGCAGAAACCGCGTTAGAGGAAGAGAAGCAAAAAAACCAGAAACTGACAGAGCTTTTAAACCTCCAGAAATAAAAAAGCCCCGAGATGGGGCTTTAACGCTTTTACGCTCTATTGCCGCATTCGAAGCCTGAACTTTGAAACCATCGCATGTAAATCCACGGCAAGACGCGATAGCTCTTGACTGGATGCGTTCGTCTGATTTGCTCCAGCAGAAGTTTGCATTGACAAATCTCTGATATTCACAAGATTTTTGTCTACCTCACGGGCAACCTGTGCTTGCTCTTCAGAGGCACTGGCAATAACCAAATTCTTTTGATTTATCGAAGCAATAGCCTCACCAATCACGTCCAGAGCATCATTAGCCTCCCGAGCCACCTGCAACGTGCCATTAGCTCGCTCTTGGCTCTCATTCATAGCATCAACCGCACGATCAGTACCAGATTGAATCCCTTCAATCATTTTTTCAATTTCGCCTGTCGATTGTTGAGTACGATAGGCCAGTGCCCTTACTTCATCAGCTACAACTGCAAACCCTCGACCAGCTTCACCAGCCCGAGCAGCTTCAATTGCAGCATTAAGTGCTAACAGGTTGGTCTGTTCCGCAATTGAGCGAATCACTACCAAGACCTGACTAATCTCATTGGCATTTTGTGCCAACAACTTAACCTCTTCCGAAGTATCAGAAACGTTACCAACAAGCCGGTTAATAGACTCTAAAGCCTGACTAACCTTTTCTCGACCTTGATAGGTGCTCTTATCAGCAGCTTTTGAGTCATCAGCAGTATTAACAGCGTTGCGAGCCACCTCTTCAACCGCTGCTGTCATCTGATTAACTGCCGTAGCTGCTTGGTCAATTTCAGCACTTTGCTGATTAAGTCCGCGATTCGTATCCTCAGTTACAGCATGTAGCTCTTCCGAGGCAGAGGCAAGCATATTGGACGATTCAGAAATTTTCTCTATTGTCTCATGCAGACTATCTTGCATCCGCTTCAAAGCAATCAGCAGATGAGCAGGCTCATCGCTTCCAGTAACATGAATATTTTGAGTAAGATCACCACTGGAAACTCTATCAGCAACTATAACTGCCTCAGATAGTGGAGACACAATGCTCCGAGTCAACACGATAGCAATTACGACCATTAGCATCAAGATCAGGATCAACGCTACAACAATCATAAACACTGCAGCATCGAATGCTTTTCTTGTCTGATCGGCGGCGTGAACAGCACCTTGCTCATTAAACTTGATCAGTTTATTCAAGGCAGCCATCATCTGATCCGCTGCACTAGCAAGCGGCCCATTAGCCACTTCAATCTCATCACCACGTTCTACTGACGCAAGTACACCATCCAGTATCCGCTCTTGATAGGATAAATATTTGGCGTAAGAACTTTTGAAGTCCTCAAACAGCTTTCGATCATCAGGTGAGTCTATTCCTTTTTCATAATTAATTAAAAAAGCGGATATTTCTTGATTGATACGTCTTACCAAACCAACCGTTTCTTTTAACTGATCGCCTTCTTTCATGGTAAGCGTCCTGAGCGTCAACGCTCTGGTACGCCCCAGACCACTACCAATCTCTCCCACGTCCTGCACCGCTGGCAACCACTCGACACGGATTTCAGCAGTCGCGTCATCCATCTCGTTGGCTTGGAACAGAGCAATCAACCCCATCGCCAAAACCAATAACCCAATTATCGTAAAGCCGAGGCCAGCCCGACTCCCGATATTCATATTTCTCAAGCTCATAATCCCTCCTTTCATCTTTAAACCCAATGGTATGTAACGACAATATCGGCAACAACTCATAATTCTTTAAGGATATTTTGTTAGGCCATACTTTATTTCGCAATAAATCTTCGACTAATTGACGAGCCTTTTGCTCTCAGGTATGATCCGTCCGTCTACGAGGAATGGATTTTCCTACTTGATCGACATTTGCCCGCCTAGTGCGGGCTTTTTTTGCCAACAACAAGTGCAAGTCTTTACCTCCAACATCCAGCCCTATAGATGCCATCTTGTCTTTTGCTCGTTTAACGAAGAGCAATCCGTTAAGCCCTACAAAAGCACCCTCTGCTTTAAATTCTTTTTCGAGACTTTTACTGTACTCGTCAACCAACCTCATTAATTTGTCTTCTACCTCATCAGCGAAACGTGTATTAAATAATCTTATTCATAGTAGCTGTAATTGTTAATTACTAACATTTTATCACATTAGGATTCATTTGCTAATTCGAAACCACAGGCAATAAAAACCCGCCAAAGAGCGGGCTTTTTACTATTCAAATTTGACAAAACAACAATATATGGCAATTTGAATAGAACAGAAAAAGAAAACCACCTTGGGGAAGGTGGCAAGACATACATACATATAACAATATTTTATAAAACTTACACCTCCATTTAATCACCAAATAAAATATTGTCAAGTCCATTCTCAAGGTTTTCTTTTTCTAAATTTAATATTAGAAGAGGATAACGATGGGATGCGTAAAAATATTTGAGGACTACTTACCAAATAGACCTTATCACACAGACGATTTAGTCAGTGGCCTAAAAATCAATAAAAAAGAAAAAGCAAAACTTGCTCGATTGGTCCAACCAAACGGCCCTACCCATAGATACTGGATGGTTTTCGACCTCGACAGATCCAACGCCGGAATGCACTGGGATGACGTTGGAGCACCTGCCCCTAACCTAATCGCTCGAAATCCAGCCAATGGGCACGCCCATTTGCTCTACCTGCTACAAACCCCTATCCGAACCGCAATCGACGCTAAAACAGCCCCTTTACGCTACGCTGCAGCCATCGAAGCAGCATTGCGTAACCTTCTGGGAGCAGACAGAGGCTACTCCGGCCTGATCTGCAAGAACCCGATCAACTCACATTGGATCGTCCAAGAATGGGAATCCACCCCATACACGCTGGACGATCTTGCCGACTACATCGATCTCACCCCTGAAAAGGCCAAAGTGAAGCCCGTGGAGGACTATGGTCTTGGTCGTAACTGTATGCTTTTCGATGAGTTAAGAGCGTGGGCATACAAAGCCATCCGCCAAGGGTGGCCCGACTACAACCAATGGCTTAATGCTTGTCTTGACAGAGCCATAGGCTACAACGTCAATTTCTCCACACCCTTGGATATTTCCGAAGTAAAACACACAGCCAAGAGCGTAGCGAAGTGGACGCATCGAAACTTTACCAGAGGCACCTTTGACGATTATGTCGCCAGAACCCATACAAGCGAAATGCAGTCTTTCAGAGGTAAGAAAGGTGGAAGACCTGCAACAACTACTGCAAATGGCAGACCTTGGGATGTACTGGGAATTAGTAGAGCAACTTGGTACAGGCTACAAAATCGAAGTTAGCATTATAGTGGTGAGACAAAAGCCTATATCAGATAATAGCACCCGGTGAGGGTGTTTCTTCTTCCTCCCCTCCCTCCTTTCCTCCCATTCCTACCCATATACACCCACGTACATACCCACCGACACCTCAATAGCCGTATCACTCACGGAAACGGGTCAAATGGGGCCGTTTTCGCTCAATTGATACAAAACCTCGCACAAAGTGAAAGACACGCCATAACGCCTTAATTTCGCACTACCCCACCGCATAGCCTACATAGGTTTGGAGATATATCCCCGAAGCTATATGTATGTATACATACATATCAAATCCCATAGGACAACCCACCACAGCAGCCCACTTCAATCCTCCAAAAACCTGTATTTTTGTCATAAACCCAAAACAGGTCATTTTCGATAAAAACCAACGCCATCGACCCGCAAGCATTAAAATGCTATTTTCAAAAAAAATCTTGAAAATTTTTTACAACTTTATATCAAATTATTGATAACTCGATTTTTCCGACCATCACTTTATGGCTTAATTACGGCAAAAAACGTTGTCAATAGTAAAATGAAAATATTTTTATCGTTCAACCTTATTCGAGTTTATGGTTCGACTCTATCGCACTTTAGTTAGTTGAGATTTGCAATTAACCCCTACTAAAAAATCAAATCGAATTTTCAAAAATCTCTCCAGTTTTAATTTCAAGATTGAACGTGGGGAATAGGTCACGTAAAAAATTGAAAATTTAAAAAACCTGCCTCCGATTGGCGGCTCGCCAAAAGCTAGCGTAATCCTTCGGAGATATATCCCTGAAACATTGACTTATTTTAAACCTATGCTATTTGTATTTAAAACAGCATAGGAAAATATATGAAAAGAGCAGAAATAGCAGGAAAGATAGGCGGTATGGTGGGTGGATTCAAAAGAAGAGAACGTCAAAAATTTTTAGTCGGCCTCCTAAAAACAATAGAAATGGAGGAATATCCTAATTTAAGGCTGACATCAAGCCTTGCAAAAAAGCTAATAACCGGATTTTCAGGCTACAAGTCCATCTCTAATGATGTATTGGTGAAAGAGTTTGGAAGAGCAAATAACAAGGTAAAACAGCAGAACTTAGACGACATTGTAACCCTAATAGTTTCAAGGCACGACGACACATACAAAGAGCTATGGAGAGAAGCCAAAAGAAAAATTGACGAAGATGCAGAAGCATTCAAGAAACTCAAAATAGAAGAACTTAAATCAACCACCATGTAAGCAGAGGCTTACATGGCTATATCCTCAAAGCATCTTCCATTTCCCTCAAGTCGTGGTAAATTGTTAGTAACTAACAATAAAAATCACAATGAACAAATTAACCATTGCAATATTAACCACAATAATTACTGGTGCAGCCCAAGCAGAGTTTACCGTAAAAATACCGATCCAGCAGAACAACGTCACGTTCTACAGCTGGATAACAACCGATCCAGTTTTTGGTGAATGGGAAAATACAGGAGATATTCACTCTTGCTCTAACTGGGCACCATCTAATTCAGATATCACCGTAGGAAAATCTTTTACCCAAACAGCCACTGACTGTAAGCAGAATCAAATTAGAACAGTTCAAGACAGGCAAATCGATGAGCTATCTGGCAGTATCCGTAACATAGGTGAGATTTATTCACAAATGCAGGTTATAACTGTCAGTAGTACCCAAGAAGCTGTTGGTTCAAAAGAGTCTTGGGTAGCCACTACTCCAACTTATACAGCTTGGGTAAACAGTGGAGCCGTTACTGGCTGCACCAACTGGTCACCAGCAACGTCTACCGTCACAACTGGTCAATCCTTCACCCAAACAGCCACTGACTGTGAACAGGCTCAAACCCGCTCAAGGCAAGACCGTGAACAGGAAACCACCACCAATGCTATTCGTAACAAGGGCACCGCAGTTACCGAAAACCAAACCATCACTGCTTCTTCAACAAGATCTGCAACTGGTTCAAAAGAGACTTGGGTAGCCACTACTCCAACCTATACAGCTTGGGTAAACAGTGGAGCCGTTACTGGCTGCACCAACTGGTCACCAGCAACATCCACTGTTACAATTGGTCAATCCTTCACCCAAACAGCCACTGACTGTAAACAGGCTCAAACCCGCTCAAGGCAAGACCGTGAACAGGAAACCACCACCAATGCTATTCGTAACAAGGGCACCGCAGTTACCGAAAACCAAACCATCACTACTTCTTCAACAAGATCTGCAACTGGTTCAAAAGAGACTTGGGTAGCCACTACTCCAACCTACACAGCTTGGGTGAACAGTGGAGCCGTTACTGGCTGCACCAACTGGTCACCAGCAACATCCACTGTTACAATTGGTCAATCCTTCACCCAAACAGCCACTGACTGTAAACAGGCTCAAACCCGTTCAAGACAAGATCGTGAACAGGAAACGACCACAAAGGCGATTCGTAACGTTGGATCACCTATCACGGAAGCCCAGAACATTACCGTTTCATCCACCAGAACCGCCACTGGTACGAAGGTAACTAAAGAGTGCCTCTATGACATTAACAAGTACACATGGTCACATCTCTACACCAACAGCACTATGATACGTTGGAATGGACAGACGCTTTACGACAACGAAATTTATGGTACTCGCGGCTACTATTCAAGCATGAATATTGGCGGATACAAGTACAGTCGCGGGGTACAAAGACAAGACTACCCATGGATCTATCATATATGTCGAGAAGCACTATAAAAGCCCCCAACGGGGCTTTCCTACTACGAACCCTTGTATCCGCTCACTTCTGCTTTACCACTTATAAACCGTCTCCAAATAGATGGACATACAACTCGCTTATGCTATTCAGCTTGTTGAATTGACCTTTATTCAATATACGGATATTCGGCCTCTCTGCCTTCACACCGAAAGAGTCGGCTTTTGTGTGCTTGGCGGTTTTCAGATTCTCTAGACTGGGCAGTGGGCACCCCGGAGCAGCACCAAAAAAATAATACGGGCCAAGCTCAAGAGTTTCGTTATTGAAATAAACTAAAACCACGCAGCCGGACGGTTTCTTTGCCAGCGAAATATGGATTTTTTGTGTCGCAGTTGCTGACCCAACAAAAGCAGTCTTTAGCTGAATGTGCCTAATAACGCCGTTGGCCTCAGCGATTAAGTCGTAACCAGAGTTATCCACCTCGGGCTTTGATATTTCAAGAGTGAAATTTTTGTTCTTCCAAGAAAATTTTAGCAGCTCACCAACGAGCAAATGCTCGATTAGTTTTTCACGATATGAAGAATGCAGCGAGTGCTCGCTCATGCTTTGCTCCGAAAATTTTCCTGTCAACCCTTCTAAAGCAACTCAGGATCTAGCGATTCATTAACGAGCCGCCCTTTCATAAGGTAGGCCCGCTCCGAGATGAAGGCCATCTAAACTTTAACTATTGAAGTTTAAACTCGTAGTCATGAAGAATTAAAGTATACGAGACCTTTTTGCTCGGCTTGTGTTGCATATCACTACCCCCATAGGCAAGACCTTGAATATTAAGATATCCATTACCGCCTGAAATTCCAGTTAACTTTACTAAATCCAGATCAGGAAATATGTACCTTTCAACAACTATAGGATTGGCACTGCCAAATCCACTACGCTCTACCATGGTGAAATTCGGGAGAATAGTTCCATTACCACCGGAGCAACCAACATCCCCTTCCCAAAATACGACATATAGCTCCCCCAGCCCGTACGCGTCAGGGTCACCGTCTTTTAGTTTTATCGCCTTGTATTGGTTTTTTTGATATTCGGCAGCATCATCAAGTTGACAAGCAACAGTCTCGCTATAATTACGTACAAGCTTAGAGGCATCTCGCTCATCAAAGGCATTAGCATTAAGTGTGGCCACTGAAACAACCATACCCAGAAGGAGCTTTTTCATAGTCTATCCTTAGTTAACTGTATCGCACCATCCGATACGGCGGTTTAGAATATATATCAGTGCAGTACCAGACAAGTAGCCATTGGCCACCACCCCTCGGACGCGTGTCCGGTCCCCACCGGCACGGGTACAAGTCCCCGCACCGTTGACGACCCTGATCCTAAACTAGGCACAGGAACGGCCTAGCAGCTCGTCAGGAGCACGCAGCAGGGTCGGATGAGGCACAGGATAGGCACAAGGGCCAAAGACGCTCAGAACGAGCAACAGGTAGGGGCAAATGACAGACGAAAAAAATGGCGATCTGCAGGTCAGGTTTTTGCTACAAAACCTTGCTACAAATCGCCATTTTCAAATCCTTGTAAATCATTGATTTATAAGGGCTTTTTCAATATGGCGGAGAGATAGGGATTTGAACCCTAGGTACTGTTGCCAGTACAACGGATTTCGAATCCGTCCCGTTCGACCACTCCGGCATCTCTCCAATGCCGCGCATCATACCAGCGAAATCTGAAAACGCAAACCTTTATTTGCAAAAAAATCGCGTGGTATCAGGCGCTTGCGTGAACCAACCGCTTACAGCGGCACGCCCAGGCGCTTGGCAACTTCTTCGTAGGCTTCGATCACATCACCCAGCCCCTGACGGAAGCGGTCCTTGTCCATCTTCTTGCGGGTTTCCTTGTCCCACAGGCGGCAACCGTCCGGGCTGAACTCGTCGCCCAGCACGATCTGGCCATGGAACACACCGAACTCCAGTTTGAAGTCGACCAGCAGCAGGCCTGCGTCGTCGAACAGCTTGCTCAGCACTTCGTTGACCTTGAGCGACAACTTCTTCATCTCGGCCAACTGCTCGGCGGTACCCCAACCGAACGCCACGACGTGGGATTCGTTGATGAACGGATCGCCTTTCTCATCGTTCTTCAGGAACAGTTCGAAGGTGGACGGCTCCAGCTTGATGCCCTCTTCCACACCCAGGCGCTTGACCAGGCTGCCGGCGGCATAATTACGCACCACGCATTCGACCGGGATCATGTCGAGCTTCTTCACCAGGCACTCGTTGTCGCCCAGCAGCTTGTCGAACTGAGTCGGCACGCCGGCTTCTTCGAGCTTTTGCATGATGAAGGCATTGAACTTGTTGTTCACCATGCCCTTGCGGTCCAGCTGTTCGATGCGCTTGCCGTCGAACGCCGAGGTGTCGTTACGGAACAGCAGGATCAAGCGGTCGGCGTCATCGGTCTTGTAAACCGATTTGGCCTTGCCGCGGTAGAGTTCGTCGCGTTTTTCCATGATGGGCTCCGCTTGCTTGAGTGGTTGGGCTAGGCGATTTCGCGCCAGTCGAGCCCGTGTTCCTGATTTGCCACCTGGAGCCAGTCCGGGTCGCACCCGAGGGTGTCGACAAAGCACTGGCGAGCCAACTGTGGCAGGTTGTTCTTGCTACTGAGATGGGCCAGCACCAGGTGCTGCAGGTTGCTCCAGCCCAACTCCTCCACCAGACGCGCGGCCTGGTGATTGTTCAAATGCCCTTGGGCCCCGCCTACCCGCTGCTTGAGGAAGTACGGGTAATGCCCTCGGGCGAGCATGTCGCGACAGTGATTGGCCTCGATCAGCAATGCGTCCAGCCCCTGATAGCGCTCGAGCAACAACGCATCGTACGAGCCCAGGTCGGTCAGCATGCCGAAACGGCGCCGGCCATCGCTGAACACGTATTGCAAAGGCTCGTAGGCATCATGCTCGACGCGTGCGGCGCTCACTTGCAGCTCGCCGATTTCCAGGCGATCGCCACAGGCAAGAAAACCGGCGACCTCGACCGGCTTGCGCAAACCACGCAAGGTCCCTTGGCTGAGGTAGACCGGTACATTGTAGCGCCGCGCCAGCAAGCCCACCCCATGCACGTGGTCGGCATGTTCGTGGGTGACCAGCACCGCGCTCAGTTGCGAGGCCTGTACCCCGAGCAGCGCCAGGCGCCGCTCGGTTTCACGCAGGGAAAACCCGCAATCGACCAGGATGAACGTGTCACCCCGAGCGATCAGCGTGCCGTTTCCCTGGCTGCCGCTTCCTAGTACCGCGAAGCGCACTTAGCCCAGGTGGTCCTGAATGGCGCTCAGCACACGGCGGGCGACATCGGCCGGGGCCACGGTGTTGATGTTCTTCTCGACGGTGACCTGCACGGTCTCGCCAACCTTGGCCAGACGCACCTGATAACGCTCGGCACGGGCCTCCAGCTCTTCCTTGGTCGGCTCGCTGCCGAACAGACGGCTGAAGAAGCCAGGCTCGTTCTGCTTGTCTTCAGGTTTTTCGGACAGGTTGATGTAGTACAGGCCCAAGCTGCGGTTGATGTCCTCGACCCGCCATTGGCCGCCCTCTTCCAAGGCGCGACCTACGCTGGACCAGGCGCGATCCAGGTCGGCGCCGACGAACAGCACCGGGTTGCCGCTGCCGTCCTCGCTCAAGGTAACGCGGCTCGGTGCGTCGAAATCGCGCGCGGCCAGCAGGGAAACCGAACCGCCCTTCTCGGCGCTGCGGTTCATGCTGGCGAGCATTTCGTCGACCAGCAGGGCGTCTGCGCCCGTGTTGGTGGACGTGGATGGGAATGCAGGCTCGGCGGTGCTGCCAGCCGGCCGCTCGACGCTGACCACATACACCTCGGAGGTATTGCGCTGTACGCCAGGCTCCATGCGGACACGCACGCGGACCTCGCTGTCGCCGCTGCTGGCGGTGCTCGCCAGGCGCTGACCGAGGGCGGCCGAGAGTTCGTCGAAACGCTGCCAGGTGGTGCTGAATTCACCGGTCTGCGGACGTTCTTCGGCAATACGGAAGCCGTTGTCCTCGAAGAACTGGTGGGCCACCGGCCAGACTTCGGCTGGCGAGCGCTGGGCCAGTACCCAGCGGCTGGAACCGCTGCGCTGCAGACTGAAATCGCTGACTTCGGCAACACTCGAAAGCGGCTGCGGGCGCGGCACCTCGAACTCGCCGGTGGCGTGGTCGTCGGCAACGTTACGCGGAATCGGCAACAACGGGTCAAGACGCTTGACGTTGCTGGCGTCCGGCGGCAGTTGCATCGGCGCGGTCGGGTGCGCCTGCAGGTAATCGCTGCCGCGGTCGCGGAAATAACCCTCGTCGCCCCACAACCAGCCACACCCACTGGTGCTGGAGATGATCAGGGCAAGGGCGGAAAGACCAGCCAGTCGCTTCATGCGGTGTACTTCCTCGTTTAAACCAGTACGCCGGACTGGCGCAAGGCAGTACGGACTTTTTCGTGACAACCTTCGCTCAGCCAGGTCAGCGGCAGGCGAATGCCCTTGTGCATAAGGCCCATTTCGACGAGCGCCCACTTCACCGGGATCGGGTTGGCTTCGCAGAACAGGTCTTTATGCAGCGGCATGAGTTTTTCGTTGATGGCGCGGGCCTTCTCGGCATTGCCCTCGAGGGCGGCCTCGCACATATCGGCCATTTCGCGCGGGGCGACGTTGGCGGTAACGGAAATGTTGCCCTTGCCACCGAGCAGGATCAGCTCGACAGCGGTGGGGTCATCGCCGGACATGACGATGAAGTCCTTGTCGACGCCGTCGATGATGGCCTTGGCACGGACCAGGTCGCCGGTGGCTTCCTTGATGCCGATGATGTTCTTGACCTTCGACAGGCGGATCACAGTCTCGGCCTGCATGTCGCAGGAGGTGCGGCCGGGTACGTTGTAGAGGATCTGCGGAATGTCGACGGACTCGGCGATGTGCTTGAAGTGCTGGTACAGGCCTTCCTGGGTCGGCTTGTTGTAGTACGGAACCACCAGCAGGCAGGCATCGGCGCCGGCGTTCTTGGCATTCTGGGTCAGGTGCACGGCTTCGCTGGTGGAGTTGGCACCGGTGCCGGCGATGACCGGGATACGCCCGGCGACACGCTTGACCACGAATTCGATGACCTTGATGTGCTCTTCGACGTCCAGGGTGGCGGACTCACCGGTGGTGCCGACAGCGACGATCGCGTGGGTGCCCTTTTCCAGGTGGAAGTCTACAAGTTTGCCCAGGCTGTCCCAATCAAGACGCCCTTGTGCATCCATGGGTGTGACCAATGCCACCATACTGCCCGCAATCATGTAACTGCTCCTGCCGGAAAAAGAGAGCGGTAATGGTACTGGCGCCTTCGACCTTGCACAAGCGAAGCAGGCAGGCGGAGCATTCCCCTCGGCGCCTTATTTCGCTACCCTTGATCCTTTGATCGGTGCAGCGCGGCCCGCCGGGCCGTCGACCCCGCTCCGGGCCAGCGTCCTCCCCCTCGCATGCGAGCCCCGGGCCCTGCCGACTGGAGGCTTTCGCCCGTCCTGCGCCGACCGCTCATCGCTTTAGGAATGCTGCATGTCCACCCCCACCGTCCGCGAACAATTTCTCGTCATCAGTGCCTTGGGGCCGAACCCCATGGAACTGGCCAACGTCCTCAGCCGTGCTGCGTTCGAAAACCGCTGCGCGGTCATTACCTCGCGCCTGAGCCGCCACGGCGAGACCAGCGCGCTGGTACTGCAGGTCGGCGGTAGCTGGGACGCCCTTGCGCGTCTGGAGTCCACCCTGCCGGGCCTGGGCAAGAAGCATGGCCTGACCCTCGACGTAGTGCGCAGCGCCGACCAGGAAGTGCGCCCCCAAGCCCTGCCCTACGTGGCCTACGTCAGCGCCGCCTACCGACCGGACATCATCAACGAGCTGTGCCAGTTCTTCCTCGACCACCGCGTCGAGCTCGAGGCGATGACCTGCGATACCTACCTGGCGCCGCAGACCGGTAGCAGCATGCTCAACGCCCAGTTCACCGTGATCCTGCCGGCAGGCACCCAGATCAGCTGGCTGCGCGACCAGTTCCTCGACTTCGCCGACGCCCTGAACCTGGACGCGCTGATCGAACCCTGGCGCCCACAGAACCCCGTGTAAGGAAGCCACCATGGCCGTAGAACTGAACCAACCCGTCGCCGACTTCCAGGCCCAGGCCACCAGCGGCCAGGCCGTGAGCCTCGCTGAACTCAAGGGCCGCCAGGTGGTGCTGTACTTCTACCCCAAGGACAGCACCCCGGGCTGCACCACCGAAGGCCAGGGCTTCCGTGACCAGCACGCGGCCTTCGAGGCGGCCAACACCGTGGTGTTCGGTGTCTCCCGCGATGGCCTGAAGTCGCACGAGAACTTCAAGGCCAAGCAGGGCTTCCCCTTCGAGCTGATCAGCGACAAGGACGAGGCTCTGTGCCAACTGTTCGACGTGATCAAGCTGAAGAAGCTGTATGGCAAGGAGTACATGGGCGTCGACCGCAGCACCTTCCTGATCGACAAGAATGGCGTGCTGCGCCAGGAATGGCGCGGAGTGAAGGTGCCGGGGCATGTCGATGCGGTGCTGGAAGCGGCGCAAGCCCTGAACAAGGCTTGAGAGCGATGGGGCCGCAACGCGGCCCCTTTTCATTCAGAGCAACGGCGAAACGCTAGGCTCCTGCCTCGGCCAGGCATCGAGCACCGCCTTGATCAGCGTCGCCAGCGGGATGGCGAAGAAAATCCCCCAGAACCCCCATAGCCCGCCGAACAGCAGCACTGCGCAGATGATCGCCACCGGATGCAAGCTCACCGCCTCGGAGAACAGCAGCGGTACCAGCACGTTGCCATCGAGCGCCTGGATGATCGCGTACACGGTCATCAAGTAGATGAACTGGTCGCCCCAGCCCCACTGGAACAGAGCGATCAAAGTCACCGGCACGGTTACCACCACCGCCCCGACGTACGGCACCACCACCGAAAGCCCGACCAGCAACGCCAGCAAGGCGGCGTAGTTGAGCCCCAGACTGATGAAGGCGATGTAGGTGGCGATCCCGCAAATCAGGATCTCGATGCCCTTGCCGCGGATGTAGTTGGCAATCTGCCGATTCATCTCGCTGCCCACCCGGTTGAGCAAGGCACGCTGGCGTGGCAGGTAGCCACTGACCCAACGCCCGATCAGTTCACGGTCCTTGAGGAAGAAGAACACCAGGATCGGCACCAGCACCAGGTAGATCATCGCGTTGACCAGCAGCGGTAGGCTCGACAAGGAAAAGGTCAACGCCCATTGGCCGAACTTGCCGATCTCCCCGCGCACCGATTCGATGGCATGCAGGACCTGCTCGTCCGAAACCAGGTGCGGGTACCGCTCCGGTAACAGCAACAGCAGCGACTGCCACTTGCCGAGCATCCCGGGCAGTTCATTGAACAGGGTGATCAACTGATGCCAGAGTAACGGCACCAGCACCAGCATGAACACCGCCAGCGCCCCGATGAACAGGGCGAATACCACCACCACCGCGACTCGAGTAGGAATGCGCAGCCGCTCCAGGGCATTGACCAAACCCTGCATCAGGAACGCCAGGACCATACCCGCCAGCACGGGCGCGAGCATGCCGCCCAGGGTGAGGACCACGGTGAACGCCACCGCCAGCAACACTGCCAGCACCACTGCCTCCTCGTCGGAGAAGTAGCGCTGCATCCAGTCGCGAAGCACTTTGAACATTGACGATCCTTGGTTGGGGCTCAGGCCTTGCGCAGCCAGTAGGTGTAGGTGCCGGCCTCGGCGGTTTCGTGCAGCAGGGTATGACCGGAGAGCTTGGCGAAAGTGCGGAAATCGCGCTGCGAGCCGCCGTCGGTAGCGGTTACCTTGAGCACCGCGCCGCTGGCCAGGCGATTGAGTTCCATCTTCGCCTTGAGCAGCGGCAGGGGGCAGTTGAGCCCGCTGGCGTCGAGTTCGGCGTCGCAGGTCGGGGTATCACTCATTACAGATCTCCACAGGCGAACAAGCCAGTCGGCTTTCAGGCTCGCTAGGATAGCGCCACTGGTCCCCAAGGTGCGAGCGGGCTACAGTAGTGGCTTTGATCCGACGCGAGCTTCACGCATGAATCTACTGCGCCCTACCCTGTTGACGCTGGCCTGCCTGATGGCCCTCCCCGGCCATGCCGACGACCTGCCGTCCCTGGGTGACGCCAGTTCCGCGATCGTTTCGCCGCAACAGGAACACCAGCTAGGCCGAGCCTGGCTGAGTCTGCTGCGCGGGCAGGTCAACCAGCTGAACGATCCGCAGCTCAAGGACTACGTCGAAACCAGCGTTTACAAACTGGCCGAGACCAGCCAGCTACAGGATCGACGCCTGGAATTCATCCTCATCGACAGCCGTGAGCTCAACGCCTTCGCCGCCCCTGGCGGCATCGTCGGGGTCAACGGCGGCCTGTTCCTCAACGCCCAGACCGAAGGCGAGTACGCCTCGGTCCTGGCCCACGAACTGGCGCACCTGTCGCAACGCCACTTCGCCCGCGGCGTCGAGGCCCAACAGCGCATGCAACTGCCGATGATGGCGGCGTTGCTGGCCGGCATCGTGCTGGCTGCCGGTGGTGGTGGCGATGCCGGTATCGGTGTGATCGCCGGAACCCAGGCGGCGGCGATTCAGGAGCAGCGGCGATTTTCGCGGCAGAATGAGCAAGAGGCCGACCGTATCGGCATCCAGAACCTCGAACGCGCTGGCTACGACCCACGTAACATGCCGACCATGTTCGAGCGTCTGGCCCGGCAATACCGCTATGACGCCAAGCCACCGGAGTTTCTGCTGACTCACCCGGTCACCGAATCGCGTATCGCCGACACCCGCAACCGCGCCGAGCAGGCTCCCAAGGGTGGCATCGAGGACAGCCAGCGCTACCAACTGATCCGCGCCCGCGTGGCCCTCACCTACGAAGGCACGCCGGGCCTCGCCGCCAAGCGCTTCCGCGCGCAGCTCGACGAAAACCCCAAGCTCGATGCCGCCCGCTACGGCCTGGCACTGGCACAGATCAAGGGCGGCCAGCTCAACGAAGCCCGGGAGAATCTCAAGCCGCTGCTCGCCGCAGCGCCAAACGACATCACCTACAACCTGGCGCAGATCGACCTGGACATTACCAACAACCGCCTGGCCGACGCCATGCAACGTGCCGAGCGCATGCGCGGGCTGTACCCGAACAACTACCCTCTCAAACAGGTGCGAGCGGACCTGCTGGTCAAGCAGAACAAACCGGCAGAGGCGGAAAAGGTACTCGACGACCTGCTCAAGAGCCGACCTGACGACCCGGACGTGTGGTACGACGTGGCAGAAGTTCGGGGCCTGTCGGGCAATACCATCGGGCTGCACCGGGCACGGGCCGAATACTTCACGCTGGTGGGCGACTTCGACCAGGCGATCCAACAACTGGATTACGCCAAACGTCGGGCAGGGGGCAACTTCCCGCTGGCATCGCAGATCGACCAGCGCCAACGGGAAATCATGGAACAGCAGCGAATGGTGCGGGACCTGATGGGACGGTAGACCGTGTGGGCCGCCCAGCGGCCCCAGCGGTATCAGGCGTTACCCGACAACTTCAGGCGCGCTGCCTGGGTAAAGTCGAGCATGCGATTGAGTGGCTTGATCGCCTTGGGTACCAGTGCAGGATCGACGAAGATCTCGTTGCTGCCCTTGCGCAGGCAATCGAGCACCCGCTCCAGGGTATTCATCGCCATCCATGGGCAATGCGCACAACTGCGGCAGGCCGCGCCGTTCCCCGCCGTGGGCGCTTCGACGAACACCTTGTCCGGGCACAGCTGCTGCATCTTGTAGAAGATGCCGCGATCGGTGGCGACGATGAAGGTCTTGTTCGGCAGAGTCTGCGCCGCCTTGATCAGCTGACTGGTCGAACCCACTGCATCGGCCAGCTCGATGACCGCTTCCGGCGATTCGGGGTGGACGAGGATCGCCGCGTCCGGATACAGCGCCTTCATGTCCGCCAGCTGGCGCGACTTGAATTCTTCGTGGACGATGCAGGCTCCGTCCCACAACAACATGTCGGCGCCAGTCTGCTTCTGGATGTAACGACCCAGGTGTTGGTCGGGCCCCCAGATGATGGTCTCGCCGTTGTCCATCAGGCTTTCGACGATTTCCAGCGCACAGCTGGAGGTCACCACCCAGTCGGCCCTGGCTTTGACCGCTGCCGAGGTATTGGCGTAGACCACCACGGTGCGCTCGGGGTGCTTGTCACAGAAGGCCGAGAACTCTTCTACCGGGCAGCCCAGGTCGAGCGAGCAAGTCGCTTCCAGGGTGGGCATGAGCACGCGCTTCTCGGGGGTGAGGATCTTGGCGGTCTCGCCCATGAACCGCACGCCAGCGACGATCACCGTTTCGGCGGGATGGTTCTTGCCAAAGCGGGCCATTTCCAGGGAGTCGGACACGCAACCGCCGGTTTCCTCGGCGAGCGCCTGGATGACCGGGTCGCAATAGTAGTGGGCTACCAGCACAGCGTTTTGCGCCTTGAGCTCGGCAGCGATCGCCGCACGGTAATCGGCCTCCTGCTCGGCGGTCAGCGGATTGGGCTGCTTGGCGTCAAGATGCGCCTGAACCAAAAGGCGTTCGGAAATCTGGGTCATGATCGCTGGACCTGCGGGCGCGCATGCGCGTCTGTCGAGTGTACCACCCGGCCCTGACAGATCGGCTAGGGGTGCCGGACGGCTGGCGCGCCATCACGGCCCTCTGCGGGCACGGATTATTATCGGAGGCCGAAGGCTACAGACAATCGAGGGAATTCAAAAGCGGTTTTTATACACCCGGTAGCGGCCCGCCAACGAGAGGGCCGCCATGGGATCAGAACATCAACCCTGCGGCTGCAGCGCTGCCACGTGGGCGTTGAGCAGCGCGACGAACTCGTCCAGGGTCATCTTCTTGCCGTTGAAATCGACCATGCCATCGGCATAGTGCAGGCTGGACACCACATCGCTGCCCTGAACGGTCGCCATGCCACTCTGCACCGCCAACATGCCGACCATCTCGCCGGCTTGGCCGGCTTGCTGGGCAATGGTCTGCGCATCGCTCTGTCCCTGCACGAGAGCTCGCAGCGTGGCGAGGTCGCCGATCATTGGCTTGGACAGGGTCAACTGGCTCTTCACCTGGGTAATCAACTGCTTGGCCAACTGATCGGCTGGCAGGTCGAAGGAAGTCGGGCTGGCGAAGTCCATTCCCAGGTTGAAGCGGCTTTCGCCATTGGCGGTTTTCAGCGAGAAATTGTCGATCGCCATTTTCGGTTTCGCCGCCAACAGCTTTTGCAGGTCGCTGTGGAAGCGGGCCTTTTCTTCCGCGCCCATGTCGATCTCGGGGAACGGCTGACCAGCGGCGGCAGCCTGCTCGAACTCATGCTGATGGACCTGGTACCACTGCGATAGCGCTTGCAATGCCGGCGCATTGAGCGACTGCAGACTGACGCCCATCTGCATGCTGCCGACCGCGTGATCATCCCAGCTGATGTCGGCGATCTTGTAGTCCACCCGCCCACCCAGGGTTTCGGCACCATCAAACGCCTGCGAGGCATTCTGCTCCAGCCCCTTGAGCAGCAGCACCTGTTGCTTGGGCCCCAAGGTGGCCTTGGCTTCACCCAGGTGCAGGTCGACGTTGCCCACATATACGGCATCGTACTGGGTCGTGGCCAGCTTGCCGTCGACTTTCAGGCCTTTGAGTTCGAGGGTAGCCGGGGGATGATCGGCGCCCACCAGCTTGAATACGAAGCTGTCGGCGCCACCCTTGAAGGTCGACGCCCCTTCCCGGTCCTCGGAGGCCTGCAGGTGCATGCCGGAGAATTCGATGCGGGTGCCGGTATCATCCTGAATGCTTATCGGTGCCACCTGCATGTCGCTGTCGACGCTGCCATCGAAGCCCAGGCTGGTCTGCGCCGACAGTGGCGCCTGCCCGCCCGCGGCTTCGAACCAGGCGGCTGTCGTGTCGTCTTTTTCCAATGCGCTGTTGCTGGTGGCCAGCACGGGCAGCAGCTTGAATGCCTTGACCCGCGACCAGGGGAACGGGCCGTGTTCGATCTGATCGATCACGCCCACTTCGAAATCGAGCGTCTGGCCGTCCTGTAGCGGGATGTCATCGACTTTGACGCGGTAGTGCGCCGTGCTGGTGAAAAAGTGCTGATCCAACGAGGCGAGTTCGAACGTCACACTGCCACCGACACCGACCAGCGCCCGACGCATGTCCTGGTTGACGCCCGCGATGGAGCGTTCGAGCTCTGCGGGCAGCTGCTTGCCGGTGTACCAGGCGCCAGCGGTGGTTGCGACGGCGATGGCGACGGCCAGGCCGGAAAGAATGCGGATTGATTTCTTCATGAATAGAACCGATTGCTGTCCGTAGGGGCTTCCACACAGCCGGGTTGCCACGTGGGGCTGAAAGAATATCACCCTCGCGAACGTGCAGTGGTGGCCGGGCAGCGCAAAGCCGCCATTTGGGAATCGCCCGACATCGGATACGGCACAATTCCGCATCGTAAATTTTAACGGACACTCGAATCGTTCAAAATCGCAAAAAAACGCAGAAATATCGAACAAATCAAGCCTTCAGCCGATAAATATTTCAGTATTGCAACATCTTGTCATGTTTAACTTGACACGGATCGGCCCATCGTTTTTTATTTTCATCACTTTGCACAGCGCCCGATCCACCAAGAAAAACAGTCGCGCCACGATGATGCCCAAACAGCCCTATCCGCTCGCTTCGCCCTCCTAGCACCATCCCGCCGGACCCCGACACGGGCGCGCTGCTCGCGCCTAACTCAGCTCCAACAAAAAAGGTGAACAACATGGAGCCCATCCGCTCGCCCTTGCCGCATGCGCAGCTCAGCACGCCCGCCGTCCACGCCTACGTTCAGGAGCCGCGCCAGCATGCAGCTTGACCACAGCGCTCCGGACAACACCCAGTTCCGCAAATCCCTGCGCCTGTGGCACGTGGTGATCATCGGCCTGGCCTACCTTACGCCGATGACCGTCTTCGACACTTTCGGCATCGTCTCCGGGATCACAGCCGGTCATGTGCCCAGCGCCTATATCCTGGCCCTGGTCGGCATCCTGTTCACCGCCGTGAGCTACGGCACCTTGGTGCGCCGCTTCCCGCAATCTGGATCGGCTTACACCTACACCCAGCGTGCCATCAACCCGCATGTGGGCTTCCTGGTCGGATGGTCGTCGCTGCTGGACTACTTGCTGCTGCCGATGGTCAATGCCCTGCTGGCCAAGCTTTACCTGTCCGCCATGTTCCCCGAAGTGCCGGAGTGGATGTGGGTAGCGGGCTTCGTCACGCTGATCAGCCTGATCAACATGCGCAGTATCAACCTGGTTGCACACTTCAACCTGCTGTTCGTGATTGTCCAGGTGGCAATCATCGCGGTGTTCATCTACCTCTGCGTACGTGGTCTGGATCAAGGCGAAGGGCTGGCCACTACCTGGAGCATGATCCCGTTCGCCGATGACCAGACCCAGTTCGCCGCCCTCGCCGCTGGCGCGACGATTCTCTGCTTCTCGTTCCTGGGCTTCGACGCGGTCACCTGCCTGTCGGAAGAAACCCGCGACCCAGGCAAGACGATTCCACGGGCCATCTTCCTCACCGCCCTGATCGGCGGCGTGGTGTTCATCCTGGTGTCGTACTTCATCCAGGCATACTTCCCGACCATGGCTCGCTTCCATGATCAGGAAGCGGCCCTGCCGGAAATCGCCCTGTACGTGGGCGGTAAGCTGTTCCAGTCGATCTTCATCGCCTGCACGGTGATCAACACCATCGCTTCGGGCCTGGCGTCGCAGACCAGCGTCTCGCGCCTGCTGTATGTGATGGGTCGCGACAATGTGATTCCGAGCGGCGTGTTCGCCCAGCTGCATCCGCGCTTCAAGACACCGGTGGTGAACATTGCGGTGGTCGGCCTGGTGTCGCTGTCGGCGATCTTCTTCGACCTGGTCACGGCCACCTCGATCATCAACTTCGGCGCACTGGTGGCCTTCAGCTTCGTCAACCTGTCGGTCATCACCCACTGCTATCTGCGCGAAGGCAACCGCAACGGCTTCGCCGACCACTTCAAGTACCTGGTGTTGCCCACCATCGGCTTCTGCATCATCGCCTCGCTGTGGCTCGACCTCAACGAGCATTCGCTGATGTTCGGCGGTCTCTGGGCTGCCCTCGGGTTGCTGTACCTGGCCTGGCTGACCAAGGCATTCCGGGTCGCCCCCCCGAACTGCCTGGCTGACTGACCCCTGCCACCGAACAACGCCCGCCTGAACGCGGGCGTTGTCATTGATCGAAAAGGAAAGCCCATGCCGCTGCGTCGCCTCTCCATCCAGTGGAAGATCACCCTGCTCGCCGGCCTATGCCTGCTGGCCATCGTCGCCCTGCTGGTCGCCACCTCGCTGCTTCAGTCGGTGCGCAGCGCTGCTCTGGTCAACCAGGCCAATACCGAAATGCTCGACCAGAGCGCACGCCTGCGTTTGCAGGCACAGGCCGAAGTCCAGGCCGTGCGGGTGCAGCGTTACTTCATGGACGCCTACCAGTACAGCAATGGTTTCGCCCACTTGGTCCAGGTGCTGAAGGCCAAAGGGAGCGACGACCTGCGCGCAGAATTGACCCGCGAGGCTCGCGCCAGTCTGGCGGGCAATCCAGCAATCATCGGGCTGTACGTGGTCTTCCAAGCCAACGCACTGGATCATCAGGACAGTCGGTTCGTCGGTCAGGCAAGCGTCGGCAGCAACGACAGCGGGCGCTTCTCGCTGTATTGGTCGCAGCCCAGCCCCGGCACCCTGGAACAGGAGGCGATGCCCGAATCGATGCTGGCCGACGCCACCCTCGGCAGCAACGGCATTCCCGGAAATCGCTGGCTGACCTGCCCTGAAGAGACCGCCGCGACCTGCGTAGTGGAACCGTACCTTGACGAGGTCAATGGCCGTCAGGTCCTGATGACCAGCATCGCCCTGCCCCTGCTGGAGCAAGGCAAGGTGGTCGGCGTGGTCGGCGTGGACATTGGCCTTGCCAATCTGCAGCAAGTCAGCCTCGAGGGGCGCCAGCAACTTTTCGACGGTCAGGGCCAGGTCAGCATCGCCAGTCCTACCGGCTTGCTGGCAGGGCACAGCCGTGATGCCAGCCGCCTGGGCAAACCGCTGGATCAGGGCATCGCACCAGACACGCTGCGTGTCGCCCGTGCCTTTGCGCCAATACCGGGCGCAACGCCCTGGCAGGTGCTGCTGGAAGTGCCGGAGGCTGTCCTGCAAGCACCCGCGCGGGCCCTCAATCAGCGGCTCGACACGCACAATCAGAACGCCAACCTCACCAGCCTGCTGATCGGCCTGGGCGCCGCGGTGCTCGGGCTGCTGCTGGTCTGGCTGACCGCCCGGGGCGTGACCCGGCCAATCCTCGCCGTGGCTGCACGGTTGCAGGACATCGCCAGCGGCGAGGGCGACCTTACCCGACGCCTGGACTACGCACGCGTGGATGAACTCGGGCAACTGACCGGCTGGTTCAACCGTTTTCTCGACAAACTGCAGCCGGTGATTGCCCAAGTGAAAAGCTCGCTGCAGGATGCCCGCGGCACCGCCGATCAGTCTGCGGCCATCGCCAGCCAGACGAGTAGCGGCATGCAACAACAGCAGCGCGAGATCGAACAAGTGGCCACCGCCGCCAACGAGATGAGCGCCACCGCCCAGGATGTCGCCCACAACGCCGCGCAGGCGGCCCAGGCTGCAAGAGGCGCCGACCAGGCCAGCCGCGAAGGCCTGCAACTGATCGCCAGTACCCGCCAAAGCATCGATCGACTGGCTGTCGACATGAGCAACGCCATGACCGAAGCCCGCGCCCTGGAAAGCCGCAGCGAACAGATCGGCTCGGTATTGGAGGTGATCCGTGCAATCGCCGAGCAGACCAACCTGCTGGCGCTCAATGCCGCCATCGAAGCCGCTCGAGCCGGTGAGGCAGGCCGTGGCTTCGCCGTGGTCGCCGACGAAGTCCGTAGCCTGGCCCAGCGCACCCAGGTATCGGTAGGTGAGATTCGTCAGGTGATAGAAGGCCTGCAGCAAGGTACACAGGACGTGGTCGGTGCCATGCACGAGGGTCAACGCCAGGCACAAGACAGCGCCACGCGCATGGAACAGGCGGTCCCGGCGCTGCAGCGCATCGGCGAAGCCGTGACAGTGATCAGTGACATGAACTTGCAGATCGCCTCGGCCGCCGAGGAACAAAGCGCCGTGGCCGAGGAAGTGAACCGCAACGTGGCAGGTATCCGCGACGTGACCGAGGCGCTGTCCGGTCAGGCCGACGAATCGGCGCGTATTAGCCAGGCCCTGAATCGCCTGGCCAACCAGCAACAGGCATTGATGGAGCAGTTTCGCGTCTAGCCTGTAAAGCCAGGGCGCCTGCTTCGCAGGCACCGGCAATCTACCTTCTCACCGAGTTCTACCCATGGAAACAACCCGCAAACCGCCCTTCTTCGACATCGCCAGCGAGCAGGGTCTGCTGCGCACCTCGATCGCCGTGACCCTATTCATCGCCACCATCGGCATCGGCTTCGGCCTCGCGTCCGGCTCGTTCTCGATCGTCTTCGACGGCGTCTATTCGCTGGTCGATGCCAGCATGAGCGGTCTGTCGCTGGTGGTGGTACGCCTGATCACCTCGCACACCACCAGCCTGCATCTGTCGCGCAAGCTGCGCGAACGCTTCACCATGGGCTTCTGGCACCTTGAACCTATGGTACTGGCGCTCAATGGCATCCTGCTCAGCGGTGTGGCCATCTACGCGCTGATCAACGCCATCGCCAGCGTACTCGAAGGCGGTCGTCACCTGGAGTTCGGCATTGCCATTGGCTATGCAGTGCTCACCGTGATCGCCTGCGTGACCATCGCCGTGATCGAAGCACGTGCCAACCGCAAGCTGCGCTCGGATTTCGTGAGCATGGACGTCAAGGGCTGGGTGATGTCGGCCAGCATCACCGCCGCGCTGCTGATTGCCTTCTGCTTTGGCTATGCCGTGCAGGGCACGCCATGGGAATGGATGTCGCCCTACATCGACCCAGCCGTTCTGGCACTGGTCTGCCTGGTGATCATTCCCCTGCCGTTATCGGTGGTGCGCCAAGCGCTGTCGGAAATATTCCTGGTCACTCCCGGCGACCTGAAAGTCCACGTGGACGAAGTCGCCCGCGCTTTTGTCGCCCGCCACGGCTTGCAGTCGTATCGCGCTTATGTGGCCAAGGTTGGCCGCTCGCGCGAGATCGAGCTGTACTTCATCGTACCCAAGAGCATGGGCGCCAAGAGCATCGAGGAATGGGACGCACTGCGCGACGAAGTCGGCGAGGCGGTGGGCGGCGAAGGGCCGAACCGCTGGTTGACCGTGGTATTCACCGGTGACCCGGAGTGGGCTGAGTAAGGGACTAACTCGCAGCCCAGCATTTCTAATCGCGTCGAGTCCTAGCCAAGCGACCAGCCCGGTTTTCTAACTTCCTCGCATGCTCATCCAAGACTTGTGCGACCGCTTCACAATAAGGCTCCATCACTCCATTTCGATCTGGCATGCGGAGCGCGCTTGCTCGATCACGAGCTTTTTTCGCGGTCTGAGCATGGCGAAGCGCTTCTCTGATTTTGGCCTCTCGGTCATTAACCAACTCTGGATGGTTTAAATTCAACACAGTCGGTTTCACCACCTCGACTGCTGCGGGGTCTAAGCCTTCTACCTTTCCATTATCCCGGAATCGAAATCGCCCAGCGACCCCCTGACCAATCGGCGAAAGAAAAGGTCTTACATCGGGATCATATGCCCCCTTGCATACAGCACCAAAATCACAGGCAGCGCCTGGCTGGGGAATACATGCCACAAGATTGGTCCAAGTGATTGTTATATCACTGTGAGTCGTGCGCGGCATGACGTGCTCAATGTGGGCTTGCCACCTGCCATCCTTCATAATTATTGGCTTCATTGTGTACGCGCAGAGCTGCCCCGACTCCATCACCAAACGCTGCAACATCGCTGACCGGGTGGCACTATCCAAATAATCATAGTGAAGATTTTGCGGTGAAGTCCTATTCAGCCTCTTCCAAGCCTTTAACTCGACACACTCCTTTCCCTTCCGTATCGTTCTCATGTTCGATTTCCAGATCCATGCTCACCGACTTCGAGTTTTTCTGTAGGGTCATACCATTCGAGTGACTCTTCTAAACGCAAAACCTCTGGCAGAGGACCAAAAATTTCTGAAACTTTTTTCAACCCATCCCTAGCGGCACCAAAACGCTCATCTTCAATATCGCGCTGAATCGAGTCGATTGCAGACTGAAACTTATCGTTACGCGCAGTCCCTTCCATCAATTCTTCCAAAATTTCGCCACTACTCAAACCTATAGCGCGTCTAGCATGGCCTAGAAGCCTCCCATCCTTTAACAACATCACCGATTCAGGGGCCAATTCGCCAATCACTTGAGGGGAATGGGTAGAAATGAAAAATTGGCAGTTCGGAAACGTAGATTCGAGCTTTTTTACAACCTCTCGCTGCCATCGAGGGTGCAAGTGCAAATCAACCTCATCAATAATGACTATACCAGCACCTTGATTGGGATTGGAAAGCGCTGGATTGAGTACACTCAAGCGCCTAGCCATATCCCCCACCAAAGCCAGCATATTACGCTCACCGTCTGATAACTGCAGAACGTTGAACTCTCCGCCGCGCTTTCGAACAGTCATTCGCATCTTGGGCTTGCGACGCACGCGGACCCCTTCGAACCCTGTGAATTCCAAGATAGCTTTGCGAGCAGCCTCAAGACCGTAATAACGAAAGTCGGGATCGTCTATGCGAACTTCATTTTCTGCATCTTCAAAATTTCGGAACCAAATGAAGAATCGCTTGAAGTCAGCTCCCCCATGGTCTAATGCATCTTGATATATTTCTTTAGCATCATGAGAAAGCTTTTCGCGTACACGCATCGGAACATCAAGAACTGCTCGGTTTACATCGTAAAATACAGCAAGGGGCCGGTCATCAACTCCTTCAGCAACCCAACGCTCATGCTGTCCACTCACATACTCATTGAGCGCATCCAATTCGCTCTTCCGAAGCGGATCGCTATAAACCCCTTTTTTTTGATTGGTGACAACGGCCCAGCGTACCGGTTTGTCATCCAAGATGACTGTCAACTCAACCCTCGCGAAATCAGCGCCAGCGCGGATATCATCCGTGGCGATGGGGCGGGCTTTTTGAGCAGTTCCGGCAATCCGCCACATGAGCTGAGATAGCCCAATAGCCAATGCGTCAAGCACTGTGGATTTTCCAACGCCATTTACACCAACGAACGCTGTCGTGCGCTCAGTGAAGTCAACCGAAAGGTCGCTAATACCTCTGAAATTTATGAGTCGGAGCTGAGAGACTTTCATGCCATGTTCCCCTTGGCGACTTCGCGGGCCGAAACGAAGAGTTGACCAGATCAGCATTGCATAGAGCAAGCCACTCTGCTCATTCAGGAAAATCCAGAAACGACAAAGCCCGCAACCGTTACCGGTTGCGGGCTTTGACTTACTGCATATGGTGGGTCGTGTAGGATTCGAACCTACGACCAATTGGTTAAAAGCCAACTGCTCTACCAACTGAGCTAACGACCCGTTGGATGGCGCGTATAATACTGATTTCTAACGGGAAATCAACACTTCACAGGCAATTTTTTCAAAAATAACGTGTTGGGTCGTCCACGCCGGCGGCCTTGAAGCCCTCGGCGCGCAGGCGGCAGCTGTCGCATTTACCACAGGCACGGCCTTCGTCATCGGCCTGATAGCACGAAACGGTGAGGCTGTAATCGACGCCTCGTGCCAGGCCGGCCTGGACAATCTGAGCCTTTCTCATGTTCTGCAGCGGCGCCTGGATACGGAAGCCCTGTCCTTCCACGCCAGCCTTGGTGGCAAGATTGGCCATGCGTTCGAACGCTTCGACGAATTCAGGGCGGCAGTCGGGATAACCGGAGTAATCCACGGCGTTTACGCCGATGAAGATATCACGCGCCTCCAGCACCTCAGCCCAGCCCAGGGCCAGAGACAGGAACACGGTGTTTCGCGCCGGAACATAGGTCACGGGAATCCCATCGCCCGGCGTCTCCGGCACATCGATGCTGCTGTCGGTCAAGGCCGAGCCACCGATGCCGTCGAGGTTCAGACCGATCACCTTGTGCTCGACCACACCCAGGTCACGGGCCACACGGGCCGCAGCGTTCAACTCGGCGCGATGACGCTGGCCATAGTCGAAACTCATGGTGTAGCAGCTGTAGCCTTCGGCCTTGGCCATGGCGACGACAGTAGCCGAGTCGAGGCCACCGGACAGCAGGATTACCGCGCGTTTCTCAGTCATGTCTGTTTACTCTCAATCAACGTCCGGGTTCGTCGTTCCACAGCAGCTTGTGCAACTGCAGCTGCAGACGGACGGGCAGGTTGTCGGCGACGATCCAGTCGGCCAGGTCGGTAGCGCTCACCTGATGATGGCTCGGCGAGAACAGTACCTCACCCGCGCGCTCGGCCAGGTTGTACTGGATCAGCTTGGACACTGCCCAGTCGTAGTCTTCGCGCGAACAGATGACGAACTTGACCTGGTCGTTGCGGGTCAGCAACTCGATGTTCTCGTAGCGGTTGCGGTGCGACTCTTCCGACCCAGGGGTCTTGAGGTCGAGCACACGGCTGACGCGCACATCGGTGCCGGCGATATCGAGCGCACCACTGGTTTCCAGTGACACTTCGTAGCCGGCGTCGCACAAACGCTGCAGGAGTGGCAACGCATTCGGCTGAGCCAGTGGCTCACCACCGGTAACGCAGACGTAGCGCGGCTTGAAGCTGGCCACCTGCTCGAGGATCGAGTCGAGGGTGCGTAAAGTGCCGCCACTGAACGCATACGCGCTGTCGCAGTATTGGCAGCGCAGGGGGCAACCGGTGAGGCGCACGAATACCGTGGGCAGCCCCGCCGTTCGTGTTTCACCCTGCAACGAGTAAAAGACTTCGGTGATGCGTAATGTATCTTGCATGATCGCCACGGGCGTGACAGCTAAACAGGCTGTCCGCCTCCGTCAGGCACCACCCCAGACTCGACATCGCGTTATCCGGGGCAGCGTGTTGAACAAAAAGGGCACAGATTCTAACGAAGAACCGGGCAATTAGTCCAGAAGCCTTGAATTTACTGGGCTTGAGCCGTTTGTCGGCTCGTCGCGGCACGTCCGGTGCACAGGGCTTGTGCCCCGCTCTGGCACCGCAACCTTATCGAGCATGCCACTATTTTGATATGGCGGTTTCTAAGCGCCTCGACTAGCGTTGCGCAGACCATTCCTTATGAGCGGCTTGCCATGGACGAACCTTTGTTCTTTGAAGATTTGCGCAAGGCCACCGGCCTGGAGTTTGATCCCCAGTATGTTGCAGCGACGCTCCGCCTGCAAAGCTCAGACCAGCAGGAACAGTATCTGAATGACCTGCGCTTGGTGGTCGGCATCTACAACGACGCCCTTAACCATGGCGGAGCAACTACACCCCAAGCGCAGCAGGTGTGGGAGCATGCAAACAAACGGATTGCGTTCTGGGCACAGATGAAGGATTACGCAACCCCTAAGCGTGCGGGGTTGTTTGGCAGGAAGGCTATCGGCCCTGCGGCCCGTATGGCTCTGATGGGCGCCTTATCACCGGAATCGGAGTTTATGCGTGATATCGAGCATGGCCTTTAGCCCGCACTAGGCGGGCCATCCATTATTTAGCCAATAGTTGCCGCGAAGCCGCCGAGGCCACCACCGTGCACGACACGACGGCTACGGTCCAGCGAACTGTTGCCTACTGCCGCCTCCTGGAAACGGTGAGGAGTACGGGCCAGGCGCTCGCCCACTTCCGCCTGCAACTGCTCCAGCGCAGTTTGGCTGACCGCCACCAGCACGCTGTGGGGCAGGACGACACGGCCACCTTGGGTTTCAGCTTCGCGGTAGAGGACGGCGCCACGGGTGCTCACCTTCACCAGCGAAGTACCGGCGCGGAACGACAAGTCAGCAGCGGACAGGCCAGCACCCAGCAAGGTGGCCGGGATGATCTCGTTACCCGCCAGCGCCACCAGCACCTCAAGGTCATGCAGCACCAGTTCAGCGGGATCAACGCCAGCGGCAAGAAGTACCATCAGGCCACGACCGGCAGCCATGACAGGCAGGTCGGCAGCACCAGCGGTGTTCAGTTTCTCGCGGGCTACAAGGTCCAGGGCGGTCGCGGCCATGGTCTTGTTACCAGCGGCAGCGGCATCCTGCACCACGTCAGCGCCAAGCACACCACGGACGCTCAGCACCGCCAGCAGATCAGCTAGCCAGGTCTGGACAGACTCAGCCAGGAGGGCGGCGTGGGCATCACTGGATTTAAGGTAATGGGCCTGCTGACCACGGTACTGCACCATGGCGGCATCATAGTCCAGGGCGGCGGGCAGGTCAGCCAGCGGCATGCCGGAACGGGCAGCCTGGGCGAGCACAGCGCCCAGCTCGCGGGCTACGTCATCTGCGCCAGTGCGCTTGCCTTCGGCTCGGGCCGGGTCAATGAAGCGCTCTGCCATACGGCTCAGCCCGGCCTTCACGTCGGCATAGTTGCTGGGGACAGCAGGCGCGGTCAGCTCCGGCACGTCGAGGCGGTCCAGGGTAATGGCGGTGCGGAGGGCGCCAAGCAGGGCTTGGGTGCGCGGGGATACGGTTGCGTTGATTACTGGCTTGTTGGTCTTGGTCATTTGTGGTCTCCGGTACGTGTTCGTCTACGTGGTTTGAATCGAGGGCGCTAATGCAGCAGGTCAGGTGTTAATGCCGAGCGAGGAGCCTGGGCGCTGGCGGCGAGTGGTTGCAGCGTTGCCGCCAGCCACAACTTCAAGGGTGAACTGTTCGACAGATGCACTGGCTGGGGCCGATTGCGCGGACTGGCTGGCCAGCGCAGCTTCGCGGGCTTGCCTCAACTGGTAGGCCGACATCGACAGGCTCGCCAAGTCGGCTTCGGTCAGGCCACGTTGCCGCCGGGCCTGGGCCGTTGCCCTGGCGGCTTCTGCCTCGGGCGTTTCCTGCACCGATTGGATCATCTGGATCAGTTGGTGGATCATGCGGCCACCGCTGGCGAGCGCTTCCATCTGCCGCGCTGGTTGATGTCGTTGCCCTCGGCTTGAAGCTGGGCGCGTGTGCACAGCAACCAGGCAATCGCCTGGGCCTTCTCCCCGAACGGGAACTCCTTTTGATGCAGCACGCCGTTGCGCTGAACGTGGGCCACCCAGGTCAGGCGTTTAGTCAGCGAGATGCCGCGCACCTTGTCGCGGGTCATCATGCTCAGGACGACGGCCAAAGCCTTGTGGTCGAGGGTCATACTGGCGGTGGGATCTTCCTTCACAATCCGGGTATAGCGGGTGGTCATGGTGTTCTCCTTGAATGCCGCCCACGGCTTCGTCTGAGCGTCTTTGGCTCATCGGCTGGGCGGTGGGGTAGGCTCTTGGTGGGTGCGCTGGAGCGCGCAGCCTGGGCCTGTGGCAGGCCCTAGTGAACTGGCTAGCTGTACACGGCAGGTGTACACGCGTGTACAGCCAAAACTGGTTCGATTTCTATAGCTACTTCGTAGCTTTATGATTGCTCATGCATTACGCAGCAGGTAGTTAGACACTGCGCTACGCCCTTGCCCGGTAGCCTTGGCAATAGAGCCGTACGTAGCGCCCTCAGAACGCATGCGCTTGGCCACGTCGTGCCAGTGCTCACCGGACTCGGCAACATCCTGGCGCGTCTCCAGGGCAACCAGACGGGCCTTCAAAGCGGCAATCTCACGGGCTTGTTCTGCCTGGGTATCGGTGAGCCCAGCAAGGCGCTTGGCAACGTCGGCACGCTGATACAGCGCAGCCACCCCACCGGCCAGGGAGGACTTGCAGATTTCACTTACGTCGCGTGCTGTGCGCATTCCTTCGGCCTCCATGAGTCGGGCGGTGGGGTGGTCGGCCAGCTTCTGCATGGCACTCTTGATGTAGCGGCTCTTGGTTGTGGCTAGCCGTGGGGCGTCATCCTCCCCGACCTGCTGGCGCAGGATGGCGCGGGCGGACGGGCGCACATCATCAAGCGCCCGGTTGTGTGCTTCCGTCATCAGGTCCAGCACTTCCCCTGCCGAGGCGTAGCGGCCACGGTAACCGATAGCCCGCAGCTCCTTCGCCATCTCTCTTCGCTGGGCCTGGGTCTTCCCCATGTAGTGCCGGACAATGCTTTGGGCTGTGGCCGAACCTACTGCAGTGCGGTTGTGGGCGGCCTCCATCTTGTCGACCAGCAGCGTCGCCTCCGTGCCCTTGATGTAGGGTTTCTCTTTGATTACCTGCCGTAGTGCGGCTGCACGGTCGAAGGGTGGCCGCTCATCTGGCTGGCCCACCTCAGCGCCAGCCTGGCCGCGTTGTTTCAACTCTTCCAAGTTCGTTGTCATGGTTCCTCCGGTCGAAGGCGCCAGGCCATCGGTTAAGTAGTGGGATCGGTAATGCCGTACTCTGCGAGCAAGGCGGCTCGGTCGGCGGGTTCATTCTGGATCGCTGATGCAGGACCTGCCGGTCGGCTGGCTGGCGGACGCTTGAACTGCTCGCGGAGGCGCTCCAGTTCTGCGGCGGTATCAATCTCCCGAGCCGCCTTTGTCGCCTCGATCAGCTTCAACAACGACACACTCGCCGAGATCGTCGCAGCGTCCACCGGGTACCCTTCTGCCTTAGCATCCGCGTATCGTTTCTTGGTGCCTTCAATCGTCTCGGCGAGCAGCTCAAGACCCAGCCTGTCGAGGTCAATCTTCTTTCTACGGGCCATCAGGGCTTGCCTCGCTCTGCATCTTGAAGAACGATCAGCAGGGTGGTTTCGGCACGTGCGGACTGGCGTACTTGCTCAGGCGATAGGTTGATCGCCCAGGTGCGATGCTGCGTGCCAAGCAGATATTCGCGCACGTTGGTGCCGTTGATGTTGCGGACCAGAAGACCAGCCTCATCGCGCAGCCACTGCACAGCACGGAGCAGACTTGACGCTGGAAGGTCGGGCAGATGCTTGCGCAGCACAGCGGTGGTAACCGGTGCATTTTGGGTTGCCAAACGCCGCATTACCTCGACGATACGGGCAGCGGCCAAGGGCTTGCGGCCTCGCCGCTTATACAGATCGGACACGGTGAGTCCTCCTTATCAGGATGCAGATCACGCTAAAAGAAAAGGGAAACGCCAAGAGCGGCGTGGTGTGCAGGTGCGTTGCTATCGAACCTATCCAAGAACACGACGAGTGCCGCTCGGTATCTCAGATATCGCCAAAGGTGGGTTCGTATGCCCTGGCCGTTGCACAGCCGGACGGACAACGACGAAGTTCGGTGCAGAAGTAAAAAGCGCAGCGACCCGGATGGGGTCCCAGGTCGCCGCGAATCACGTAGATGTAACGTACAGCACCGGTCGAGATAGATTGACAGGTGTCTAACTATCTCTGGTGTATGGAACATTTACGAAATCTATCAAATAATAAAACTTGATAGGGAGTGGCCGCCAGGCGCGGAGCCAGCACAAAACAGGCCGGGAGTGCAGCACCGCGACAACTGGCGCTACAGCCGCTCCCAGGGCCTAGAAACGAAAACGCCCAGGCGGATATGCCCAGGCGCTGTGGTAACACCGGCGAGGCTGCCTCAGGCGTTGGCTGTGCGCTCCCGCTTGACCCGCTGGACGGTATTGGTCGAGCAGTCGAGCAGGTCAGCGATACCGCGCACCGACTTGCCGTCCTCCAACAACTGCGCGATTCGGCGGTGCAGATCGGCATCCACCTGGCGCCCCTTATAAGCACCAGCCGACTTTGCTTTCTCGATGCCCTGCGCCTGCCGACGGCGCCGGTCCTCATAATCCTTTCTGGCGACTGCCGCCAGCATATCCAGCAGCATCGTATTGATAGCCGCCAGCATACGACCTGTGAAGTCGTCACCAGCTTTCGCCTGGAGCATTGCTTGATGTGAGGTCGGCAGGTCAAGGGCAACAACAAGTACGCCTTTCGCCTGGAGAGTGGCCCGCAGAGCTGACCAGTCAGCCTCATTCAATCGCGCCAATCGGTCTACCTGCTCGACCAGCAAAATGTCGCCAGGCTCGCTATCTGCTAACAAGCGGAACAGCTCCGGGCGCTGCAACGTGGCGCCGGATTCGTTCTCTACATAGTAACCAGCAACGCGGTGGCCATGCTGCTGGGCGAAATCTCGCAACTGTTCCTTAGCGCGGCTGGCGTCCTGCTCGGCAGTAGAGGCACGGAGGTAAGCACGGATCATCATGATAGTCGCCCTGTAGCGGTTTGGATGTAGCGACTATATGTGTAGCGTTTAGATACGTCAAACAACAATATCGCTACACCAGCACTTGATTGATGAACGGTAGCGCTTGAGGCATACCCGTAACGCCACACTTCAATTCCTTTTGAGCGCAACAAATGTGATGTAGAGTAGCGGCCCTTAGCCACCACTCATGGAACCGAATTATGCCTGGCTCAGTCTGTCCCTCGTGCTCCCAGAAGACCTATTACAACAACGGCGCTGTCAAGCAGTGCACTCAGTGCCATGCAACTGGCTGGGGATGGAATCACGTCGTGGAGCCTGGCCAAGGTAAGGGACAGAAATGCCCGAACTGCACCAAGCAAACACTTCACAGCGTGGCGGAGGTTGGCGCCCTCACCGTTCGCCGATGCTCGACCTGTGACTACAGCCTTGTAGCAAACGAAGGCTAACCGCAATCAATCCGTGGGGACCTGACTGGCACCCCACGGGGGGATTCTGGCCTTGATCGGGTCAGACCCTCCCCTCGCACGACTACAACAAATTTAGGCCGCTGGGCTTTCGAGCAACTGGCGCACCTTGTCCAATAGCTCCCGCTGGGCCTTCAACGCAGACTTGCCACCATAGATGCTGGTCATGCTCTGTTTACCAACGTGCCCAAGGATTGCCCCGGCTTCATGCTCAGAGGCACCGGCATGCCGCATCAGGTCAGCCACTGTATGCCGAACGCCATACAACGTGTAACCGGCAGGCAGGCGACGCCCCAACAGGTCATGCAATCGACGGACACGTTGCTCAGTCCTACGGCCCAGGTCGGCAGCCTCTCCCCTTTCGGCCAGCACCAGCCGGAACAGCCGGGCGTCATCGGCATGCACCGGGAGGTCACGGCGGCTGGCATCAGTCTTCCTACCGGATAACCCTGCCTGGAACACCAGTTCCTTACCGCCCATGATGTCCTCCCGCACCGTCAATGCCTCCGGTCCCTCCCGCAGTAGTTCAGACGGGCGCAAGCCGTACCGGGCCAGGATGAGCAACGCCGCACAGTCCACCTCGGGTGCCGTGTCCTGCATGTTCTGGATACAAGCCTTGAGCATTGCAACGGGGATCGGCTGGCGGGCCTCCTTCCTGGCGCCAGCACCGGAACGAATCGTCTTGGCTGTGGCATCGAGCTTCGGCAGCTTGATCCCCTCCCACCCAGGCATGCAGCGAAGTACGGCCAGAATGGCATTGGTGCTGGTATTGAGTGACGACGCTTTCATGCCCTGCTCAAGGCGCCGTTGGCCATAGTCGAGAATGCTTTGGACCTGCTCCGCTGGGGTGGCTGGCCAACGTAGGGCGTCCCGGCACAGCGTCTGCACCTGCTGTCCACGTCGGGGTGTAGCCTGGGCCAGGTACTTATCCAAGGTCCGCTGAAACTCGGCGGCGGTGGTCTGCCCATGCCGCGCCCGTTGAGCAGGGATTGCAGGTACAGAGTGCTCTGGAACAGGCGCAATAGAAGGCACAGCGTTAGCTGGCTCAGGCGTTGAGGGCTGCCCTAGCGTGGGCACCTCGCCCCTCTCCAGGGCCTCCAGGGCGCGCAGGGCGGCCAATGCCTCCATCGGGCTGTAGTCAGCCGCGCCGGGATGCTTCCCGTCGGCAATCGCCTGTAGTGCGGCCTTGCGCCATTCAAGCTCTGCCGCCCAGGTCGGGGCCTGCCGCTGGCTCGGTTCAAGGGCTTCGACAGCCGACCGGGTAGCATCGTCTACAACGGCCCGCAGACGCTCTAGGATGCGCTCTGCCGTTACCGCTGGGACATCCCCGCCAAGGGCCTGCATCGCCCCTGTACCGCCACCGCAGGCGCTCCCTGCCAGGGCTTCGGCGCAGGTACGGTCGAAGTCAACCGACACCACACGGGCAAGCTGTAGCGCTTCCTTGCGGTCGCTGGTGCCAAGCGCCTTTCGGAACTCGGTACGGCCCACAATGCTGGCAACTTCGACAGGGAAGCGGCGGCGGTAGATGAACCGCCCGTCTCGCTTCATCAGATGATCCGACATGGCGCAACTCCTGGCAGTGGGTCACGTGCACCGGTCATGCGCCCCGGTGAAATGGCCCTCTAAACGGCTGTTGTGCCCCGGTCAACCCAGGGCTGCAAGGCCCGCAGGATGCGGCCTGCGCCGTAATCCGGCAAGGAGTTTGTGCACCATCCCTCTAACGAAAAAACCCGCGACAAGCGCGGGTTTCTTTCAAATGGCTTAACTCTTTCCTACAAACTCAGAGTTTTTGCAGATCACGTTGCGCCAACTGCGCAGCGGAAGTGCCAGGGTATTGAGTAATGACCTGCTGCAAAATGCCCTTCACCTTGTCGGTATGGCCCATGCGACGCTCCACGTCCGCCAGCTTGTACAGCGAATCAGGCACCTTGCTGTGTTTCGGGTACTTCTGGCTGACTTGAGCGAAGGCCTGGCTGGCGCCTTGCAGGTCACCCTTGGCCAGATTGACCTCACCCAACCAGTATTGGGCGTTGCCGGCGTACTGGCTATTGGGATATTTGCGCAAGAAGGCATTGAACGCCTGGCTGGCCTTGTCGAAGTCCTTCTGTTTGATCAGGTCGAAAGCAGCATCGTAATAGAGCTTCTCTTTCGCCGGATCACCCGGCTCGCTGCTGGCGGCCGGTTGTTGGGCAGCGGCGCCGGCGGCACCTGCTGCTGCACCGGCGGCATCGGAAGCACCACCGGCGGAAGAATTATCAGGGTTCGCGGCAGGCGCGCCACCACTGTTGATGCGACGATCCAGATCCTGGTAACGCTCCAGGTTTTCCTGCTTCATTCGGGCGACATCGTTCTGCAGCTCTTCGATGATGCCCTGCTGGCGGGAGATCTGATCCTGCATCTGTTGCAGTTGCATGAACAGCTGACCCTGTGCAGAGGCAGGGGCCGAAGCCCCTGACCCGGCATAGGCGCCGCTCGTGCCATAACCCGACGGCGGATAACCACCGGCGTTGTCATCTACTACAGGAACCGCAGCCCACGTCGAAAACGGAAGGCTGAGTGCGAGGACGGTTACAACACGACGGCACATACGCATAAGAACTTACTTACGCAGTTCTACGCGACGGTTCTGAGCCCAGGACTGCTCGTCGTTGCCGGTGGCAACTGGACGCTCTTCGCCGTAGGAAACCAGTTCCAGCTGAGCAGGGGAAACGCCCTGCAGAACCAGGTAGCGCTGAACGGCCTTGGCACGGCGCTCACCCAGAGCCATGTTGTACTCGCGGGTACCACGCTCGTCGGTGTGGCCTTCCAGGACAACGCGGTTGCCGTTGGCTTTCAGGTCCTTGGCGTGAACGTCCAGGGCGCGCATGGCTTCTGGCTTCAGATCCGAGCTGTCGTATTCGAAGTAGAAGGTGGTGATTGCGCGCAGGGCAGCTTCTTCGCTCAGGGAACCGTCAACGGCACCGGTGTTTGCACCGTAGCCAGCGTTCGGATCGACAGCAGCGCCTTCACCAGCGTTGTCGCCGCCCTTCGAGGAGCAACCTACAGCTACGGCCATGGCCAGAGCCAGCGCAGCGAATTTACCAAACTTCAGCATTTCCATCGTGAAACTCCTAATGAAACCCCAGTGTGTTAAGCAAAACGTATTACGCCGCAATCAGTTCAGGTAAGGGGACCAGGACGGTTCTCTGACTTCGCCTTGAGCGGTAGGAAGTGGGAGCCTCACGCGTCCATTAAGCGACACGAGCATCAAGACTCCCCGGCCCTGCTGGCGGGTGGCGTAGATTAGCATGGTGCCGTTTGGCGCAACAGTGGGAGACTCATCAAGACTGGTCTCGGAGAGAATCTTTACACTTCCGCGCTGCAAGTCCTGAGCCGCCACCTTGAAGTTGGTGAAACCTTGTTGGCGATGAATCATTACTAGAGTCTTTTCATCGGCCGAAAGTTTCGGGTTGGCATTGTAGTTACCGACGAACGTCACACGCTCGGCACCACCACCGCTGACCGATTGTTTGTAGATCTGCGGTTTGCCGCCACGGTCGGAGGTGAAGTACAGGGTGTTGCCATCCTTGCCCCAGAACGGCTCGGTGTTGATACCGGGACCGGCAGTGACACGGCTGATCTGGCGCGAACCCATGTTCATCACATAGATGTCCGGGTTACCGTCCTTGGACAGCACGAACGCCAGGCGCGAACCATCCGGCGACCAGGCAGGTGCACCGTTGAGCCCCTCGAAGTTGGTGATCTGCTCGCGACGACCGGTGTCGATGTTCTGCACGAAGATGCGAGGACGCTTCTGCTCGAACGAGACATAGGCGATGCGCTTGCCATCCGGGGCGAAACGCGGCGACAGAATCGGTTCACGCGACTGCAGCAGGGTCACCGCACGTGCGCCGTCGTAGTCCGAACGCTGCAGGGTGTAGCGAGTGTTGTTGGCGGAAAAACGCTCGGCGGTGACATAAAGGATGCGCGTGGAGAACGCGCCCTTGATACCGGTGAGCTTCTCGAAGGACTGGTCGGCAATGTAGTGCGCCATGTCGCGCAACTGGTCGGTACCGCCGGTCACGCTGCCGGTCAGCACTTGCTGCTCGGTGGCGACGTTGAACAAGGCGTACTGCACCTGGAGCCGACCGCCCGCAGGCACGATATTGCCGACCATCACGTACTGGGCGCCCAGGGCTTTCCAGTCACGGAAGATCACTTCGCTGGCTTGGGTCGGCTGGCTGATCATGTTCTGCCGCGGAATCGGCGAGTAATAGCCCGAGTTACGCAGGTCGTTGCCGATGATATCGGCCATGTCTTCCGGCAGTACGCTGCCACCCTGCATCCCGAACGGCACGACCGCGATGGGCGTGGCCCGATCGCTGCCGCTGGTGACCAGGATGTTCTTTTCCTCTGCCATGGCCATGCCAGCCACGCAGCAGAGCATGACCAGCATTCCTCGAAGGAGTTTAATCACAACGCTAGATCCTCAGGTGTAAATGTCATCTTGAACGAACGGTACGGATTGAACTCGTTCGGTTTCAAGCCCTGCATCTCGGTCAAACGACCAATGTTTCTCACGGCTGCAACCGCCGAACTGTCGAACGGACCATCGCCACTGGAGCGCGATACGCTGACATTGGTGATGGTGCCATCCGGCAGCATGTTGATCTGCAGGACTACCGTCATGCCCTTGCGCGCTGAAGGCGGACGTGCCCAGCCTTCGGCGGCGCGCATGCGGATCAGGTCGTCGAAGTCGCCGGCCACCTGGTCACCCTGCTCGTCAGCCAAGGCCTGCTGGCGCTCGGTGGTGTCGGACAACAGCTCGGCCAAAGCCTGGGCTTTCTTGTCTTCCGCCGCCTTGCGGGCTGCTTCCTGTGCCTTTTTCTTCTGGGCATCTGCAGCGGCCTTTTTCTTGGCCTCTTCAGCTGCCTTCTTCTTCGCCTCCTCGGCCGCCGCTTTCTTCTTGGCGTCCTCGGCTGCTTTTTTCTTCGCTTCTTCAGCGGCCTTCTTCTTGGCCTCTTCTGCAGCTTGTTTCTTGGCTTCTTCGGCGGCCTCTTTCTTGGCCTGCTCCTCGGCTTTTTTCTTGGCGATGTCAGCCTGCTGCTTCTCGGCGGCCTTCTTCGCCTCCTCGGCCTTCTTGGCTTCGGCAGCTTTCTTGGCTTCAGCAGCCTTGGCGGCCTCTTCGGCCTTCTTCGCCTCGGCGGCCTCACGCGCTTGCTCGGCCTTTTGAGCGGCATCGGCCTTCTTTTGTTCCGCGGCCTTGATGGCCTCCTGCTCGACCTTCTTCTGCTCCAGCTGCTCGACTTCAGTCTGGCGCGAGGCGGTTTTCTTCGCTTCCCCGGCAATCTTCTGATTGGTCTGGGTAGTCGCCTGGCTCTTGGACTTGAGCTGATACAGGGTAGCCTGAACGATCGGCTTGGAAGGCGGCAGCTCCGGCGTCATGGCGAAGCTGACGAACAGCATTGCGAACACCAGCACATGCAGGCCGATGGCCCAGACACTGGGCCAGAAGTAGCTTTCCGAGGCGGATGGCTCTCGCTGTTGCATCAGGGCGCCTCGGTAATCAGGCCAACGTTACCGACACCGGCTTTCTGCAACCCGCCCATGGCACCCATGACCGCGCCGTAGTCGACAGCCTTGTCGCCACGAATGAAGACCTGAGTCTGCTTGCCCTGGTCGCGACCGGCGGCAATGATCTTGGTCACTGCGCTGGTCATTTCCGGCAAGGTCATGGCCTTGTCCATCTGCTTGTCGGTATCGACTTCGCTGCCGAGGTTCCAGTAGTAGGTCTTGTCGGCCTTGATGGAGATGGTGAGGATCTGGACGTTGTTGTCCTGCGGCAGGGCTTCGCTGGAAACCTTGGGCAGGTCGACCTTCACGCCCTGGTTGAGCATGGGAGCCGTCACCATGAAGATGACCAGCAGCACCAACATCACGTCGATGTAGGGCACCACGTTCATCTCGGCGACCGGCTTGCGTTTTTGGCGAACTCGGGCCATGGGGTTAATACCTGCTTACTCTTCGCTGGTGTGCACTTTACGGTGCAGGATCGCCTGGAACTCGTCGGCGAAGGTGTAGTAGCGACCGATCAGCACTTCACTGCGTGCGGAGAATCGGTTGTAGGCAATGACCGCGGGAATAGCCGCGAACAGGCCGATGGCAGTGGCGACCAGGGCTTCGGCAATACCCGGAGCAACGGTGGCCAGGGTCGCCTGCTGGGCGCTGGCCAGCCCGCGGAACGAGTTCATGATGCCCCATACGGTACCGAACAGGCCGATGTACGGGCTGGTCGAACCCACGGTTGCCAGGAACGGCAGGCTCTGCTCGAGCTTTTCTTCCTCACGCGAGATGGCCACGCGCATGGCACGGCCAACGCCTTCCATCACCGCATCCGGATCGACGCCCGGTTGCTGACGCAGGCGCGAGAACTCCTTGAAGCCGGCGCGAAACACTTGCTCGACACCAGAGTCCGGGTCCGGATTGCTCCCGGCCTGGCGGTACAGCTTGGACAGGTCGATGCCCGACCAGAAGCGTTCCTCGAAGGCATCCAGCGCTCGACGACCGGCGCGCAGCATGGTGCTGCGCTGGAAGATCATGATCCATGAGGTGACCGAGGCGGCCACCAGGGTCAACATCACCAGCTGCACTACCACGCTGGCATTGCTGACCAGACTCCACATGGAGGTATGGTCGACGACGTTAGCTTCCACGCTTATTCTCCTGCATTCGATTGAGTACCCAAGCCGTCTGCCGCAAAGGCGTCGCGCAGCTCCGGGGGTATGGCTCGGGGTTTGAAAGTATCGGCGCGCACGGCGGCCACCAGGAACTGCCCTTCGCAAAGCAGCGTTTCATCCTTCTCCCGCCACACCTGCTGCACGAAGCGCAGGCTGGCGCGATTGAGTTCAAGAACTTGCGCGGTTACCCGAAGCTCGTCGTCCAGGCGCGCCGGCGCGTGATAGCGCGCCTCGCTGGAATGGACCACGAACAACAGATTGTCCTCGGCCAACTGCGACTGGGAAAAGCCCAGGTGCCGCAGGCGTTCGGTGCGCGCGCGCTCCATGAATTTCAGGTAGTTGACGTAATACACCACGCCGCCCGCATCGGTGTCTTCGTAATAGACGCGACAACGGTGAGCGAACGGTTCCAGGCCTTTTTGCGCGCGCATACTCTAGTGCTTACTCCTCAGATTGCCAATCCGCTGCGGCAACTGTTTTTTCTTCATCAATGTCGTATTGCCAGCACCTTTGCGGCATGCCAGCGGTAGGACCACGAAAAGCCGATTTCGATCTGTCATTCATCGCCCTGATCGGAAAAATCTCCCCCTTCGCCCAGGCGACCGGGCACATTCAAACCGAAGTGCAGATAGGCATGCCGAGTCACCACGCGACCGCGTGGGGTACGCATGATGTAGCCCTGCTGGATCAGGTAAGGCTCCAACACATCCTCGATGGTATGGCGCTCCTCGCTGATGGCCGCGGCAAGGTTGTCGACGCCCACCGGGCCGCCGTCGAACTTCTCGATCATGGTCAGCAGCAGACGGCGGTCGGAGTGGTCGAAACCGCGCTCGTCGACATCCAGAAGGTTCAGCGCCATGTCGGCGACCGCCTTGGTGATCTGACCCTTGCCCCGCACCTCGGCATAGTCGCGCACGCGGCGCAGCAGCCGGTTGGCGATCCGCGGCGTACCTCGGGCACGGCGGGCGATCTCGAAGGCGCCCTGATCCTCGATGGCCAGGCCCAGAATGTTCGCCGAGCGGCTGACGATGGTGGCAAGGTCGGCGTTGCTGTAGAACTCCAGGCGCTGGACGATACCGAAACGGTCGCGCAGCGGATTGGTGAGCATACCGGCACGGGTAGTGGCACCAACCAGCGTGAACGGCGGCAGGTCGAGCTTGATCGAGCGGGCCGCAGGGCCTTCGCCGATCATGATGTCGAGCTGAAAGTCCTCCATGGCCGGGTACAGCACCTCCTCGACCACCGGAGACAAACGGTGAATCTCGTCGATGAACAGCACGTCATGGGGCTCGAGGTTGGTCAGCATCGCCGCCAGATCACCCGGGCGCTCCAGAATCGGGCCCGAAGTACTCTTGACCGAAACACCCATTTCCTGGGCGATGATGTTCGCCAGGGTCGTCTTGCCAAGGCCGGGCGGGCCGAAGATCAGGGTGTGGTCGAGGGACTCGTTGCGGCCACGGGCAGCCTGGATGAACAGCGCCATCTGCTCGCGCACGACCGGCTGGCCGATGTATTCGTCGAGGCGCAGCGGACGGATAGCCCGGTCCTGGACCTCTTCACGGTCGCGCCCGCTGGCGGCGATCAGGCGGTCAGCTTCGATCACTTGGAAATCATCCCTTTAAGGCTGCGACGAATCAGTTCTTCGCTGCTCAGACCCGCCTTGTCCTTGATCGCCGACACGGCCTTGCTGGCCTCTTGCGGTTTGTAGCCCAGGGATACCAGGGCACTGACCGCATCGGCCTCGGCCGTAGAGCCACTGCTGACGGGCAGCGGGCCGTCGGATACCAAGGTGAACATGGCCGGAGAGGTTTCCCAGGCCTTGAAGCGATCCTTGAGCTCGACCAGCAGGCGCTCGGCGGTTTTCTTGCCGACGCCGGGCACACGCACCAGGGCCGAGGTGTCCTGGGCCTGCACGCAGCGCACCAGCTCGTCGACTTCCAATCCGGACATCAGCGCCAAGGCCAGTTTCGGCCCCACCCCATTGAGGCGGATGAGCTCACGAAACAGCTCGCGCTCGCGTTTTTCGGCGAAACCGTAGAGCAGGTGGGCGTCCTCGCGTACCACCAGGTGGGTATGCACGGTCACTGGTTCGCCGACCTTGGGCAGGCGATACAGGGTCGTCATGGGCACTTCCAGCTCGTAGCCCACGCCATTGACGTCGATAATCAGGTGCGGCGGCTGTTTCTCCGCCAGGGTGCCGCGCAAACGTCCAATCACGTTCCGATCCTTCCTCTCGGGGAGCCGGTCGAAGACCGCTCAACCCTATCAGCAAATGCAACGGGTGAACGCTTCACCCGGACAAAATGTGTATCAGCGCATGAAGCGCTCAAAGACGCAAGCGCCCGCCGCGCCGCCGCGCCGTGGCCAGGCCATGGGGTACCAGGCTGGAACGGGTATGGGCATGGCACAGGGCGATGGCCAGCGCGTCGGAGGCATCGATCTGGGGCTTCTGGGTGAGTTTGAGCAGGTGCATGACCATCATCATCACCTGCTCCTTGTTCGCACCACCGGAGCCGGCGACAGCCTGCTTGACCTGGGTGGCACTGTATTCGGCGATTTCCAGACCAGCCTCGGCGGCAGCGACGATGGCTGCTCCCCGGGCCTGGCCCAACTTGAGCGCCGAATCGGCGTTGCGCGCCATGAACACCCGCTCGATGCCCATGGTCATCGGGCCATGCAGACGGATGATCTCGCTGACTCCACGAAAAACGATCTGCAACCGCTCGTGCAGCTCGCCGCTGCCGGTGCGGATGCAGCCCGACGCCACGTACTCGCAACCACGGGCAGTCTGGCGTACCACGCCATAACCGGTGATGCGCGAGCCGGGGTCGATACCAAGAATCAGAGTCATAACGCCTGTTTTTTCAATATGTAATGGCCTATTCGCGGGCAAGCCCGCTCCCACAGGGGCAGCACTCAATCTGACATCGGCGCAGTACCTGTGGGAGCGGGCTTGCCCGCGAATAGGCCCTTAAGGCCAAACGCAAAATCTTAGCCGAGATTCTCCATGATCTCGTCAGAAATCTGCGCATTGGAGTAGACGTTCTGCACGTCGTCCAGGTCTTCGAGCATGTCGATCAGCTTGAGCACCTTCTCGGCACCCTCCTGATCCAGCTCGGCACTGGTGGTCGGCTGCATGACGATTTCAGCGTCCGCGGCCTTGAAGCCGGCTTCTTCCAGAGCGTTGCGCACCGCATAGAAGCTGTTGAACGAGGTGAACACCTCGAACGAGCCGTCTTCGTTGGCCACTACGTCGTCGGCATCGGCCTCCATCGCCGCCTCCATCAATGCGTCCTCATCGACGCCTGGGGCAAAGCTCAGCTGCCCTTTGCGCTCGAACAGGTAGGCCACCGAGCCATCGGTCCCCAGGTTGCCGCCACACTTGGTGAAGGCATGACGCACGGCAGCGGCGGTACGGTTGCGGTTGTCGGTCATGGCCTCGACCATGATCGCCACACCACCTGGGCCGTAGCCTTCGTAGCTGAGCTCTTCGACGTTGTCGCTTTCATTGGTACCGGCACCACGGGCCACGGCGCGATCGATGATGTCGCGGCTCATGTTGGCGCCCAAGGCCTTGTCCAGGGCCAGGCGCAAGCGCGGGTTGGAAGCCGGATCACCGCCACCCTGCTTGGCAGCGACGGTCAGCTCGCGAATCCACTTGGTGAAGATTTTGCCTCTCTTGGCATCCTGGCGCTCTTTGCGGTGCTTGATGTTCGCCCACTTGGAATGACCAGCCATAACGACTCCGAATCCTTTGAAACACAAACAACTGCGCCCCTGACGGGGCGCAACGAAAAATCCTGCGCCGTAACGCAAAGGCGCATCCATGTGGATGCGCCCGGGGCCCGCTTACTCGACCTTGGTCTGCTCACGCAGGCGGATATGCAGCTCACGCAGGGCCTTGGCGTCGACCATGCCCGGGGCCTGGGTCATGACGCAGGCGGCGCTCTGGGTTTTCGGGAAGGCAATCACTTCACGAATCGACTGGGCGCCAGTCATCAGCATGACCAGGCGGTCCAGGCCGAAGGCCAGACCACCGTGGGGTGGAGCACCGAACTTCAGGGCATCGAGCAGGAAGCCGAATTTCTCTTCCTGTTCAGCCGCCTCGATACCCAGCAGACGGAATACCGCCTGTTGCATCTCCTTGCGGTGGATACGGATCGAACCGCCGCCGAGCTCGGTACCGTTGAGCACCATGTCGTAGGCACGCGACAGCGCGGTGGCCGGGTTGGCCTCGAGCTCCTCGGGGGTGCACTTCGGCGCGGTGAACGGGTGGTGCAATGCGGTGAAGCTGCCGTCCTCGTTCTCTTCGAACATCGGGAAGTCGACCACCCACATCGGTGCCCATTCGCAGGTCAGCAGCTCGAAGTCGTGACCCAGGCGGATACGCAGCGCGCCCAGGGCTTCGCTGACGATCTTGGCCTTGTCGGCGCCGAAGAACACGATGTCACCGTCAACGGCACCAACGCGATCGAGGATGGTGTTGAGGTTCGCCTCAGGGATGTTCTTGACGATCGGCGACTGCAGGCCTTCGACGCCCTTGGCACGCTCGTTGACCTTGATGTAGGCCAGACCTTTGGCACCATAGATGCCGACGAACTTGGTGTACTCGTCGATCTTGCTGCGCGGCATGCTGGCACCACCTGGCAGGCGCAGGGCGGTGACGCGGCACTTCGGATCGTTGGCAGGACCGGCGAAGACCTTGAAGTCGACGTCCTTGAGCTGATCGGCAACGTCGACCAGTTCCAGCGGGATACGCAGGTCCGGTTTGTCGGAGCCATAGCGGCGCATGGCCTCTTCGTAGGTCATGTGCGGGAACTCGCCGAACTCCAGGTCCAGGACTTCCTTGAACAGCTTGCGGATCATGCCTTCGGTCAGGCCCATGATCTCGCTTTCATCGAGGAAGCTGGTCTCGATGTCGATCTGGGTGAATTCGGGCTGGCGATCGGCACGCAGGTCTTCGTCACGGAAGCACTTGGCGATCTGATAGTAGCGGTCGAACCCGGCGACCATCAGCAACTGCTTGAACAGCTGCGGCGACTGCGGCAAGGCGAAGAAGCTGCCGGCGTGGGTACGGCTCGGTACCAGGTAGTCGCGAGCGCCTTCCGGGGTAGCACGGGTGAGGATCGGTGTCTCGACGTCGAGGAAGCCGTTCTCGTCCAGGTAGCGGCGGATGCTGCTGGTGATGCGCGAACGCAGACGCAGCTTGTCGGCCATTTCCGGACGGCGCAGGTCAATGAAGCGGTAGCGCAGGCGGGTTTCCTCGCCAACGTCGGAATATTCGTTCAGCGGGAACGGCGGGGTCTCGGCTTCGTTGAGCACGTTCAGCTGGTAGCCGAGGATTTCGATGGCACCGGAGGCCATGTTGGCATTCACCGCACCGTCGGGGCGCTTGCGCACCTTGCCGGTGATCTGCACGACGTACTCGCTGCGAACGCGGTCGGCGGCAGCGAAGGTCTCGGCGCGATCGGGATCGAACACGACCTGGGCCATGCCCTCGCGGTCACGGATGTCGAGGAAGATCACCCCGCCGTGGTCGCGGCGACGATGGACCCAGCCGCAAAGGGTGACTTCCTGGCCGTCCAGGCTCTCGTTCAGTTGGCCGCAATAATGGCTGCGCATCATGATGGTGGTTTCGCTTCTCGTGATTCGTGTAAATCGGTAAGGCCTTGGCCGCCCCTTGGGACTGTTACTGCAAGACCCGGCTAATGCACTTCAAGTCAGTCGGCGCTGTCGCCGCCTGCCAGATTCTTCTTCGCCCCGGTCTTGAAGTCGGTTTCATACCAACCGTTGCCGCTCAAGCGAAAGCCGGGTACCGACAGTAGTTTTTTCAATGCCGGCGCCTGACACGCCGGGCAGTCGGTCAACGGTGCGGCGCTGATCTTCTGCAGTACTTCCATCCTGTGATCGCAGGATGCACATTGATAGTCATAAAGGGGCATGGGTGTCTCTCGTCAACCACAACGCTGGCTGCCAAGGCAGCAAAAAGCGGGATTATATATGGTTAAGGAGCGCTGCGCAGCCCGCCCGGCGATTAGCGCGAATGGGGTGGGTCGAGCAGCCAGGCAACGCAGATCACCCGGATCAGTCCGCTGAAGTTGCGGACACCACCCTGGCGCAGATGCACCTCTCGGTCAATGTAGGACAGCACGGCACTGACCGAACAGCGGTTGACCTCGGCAATGCCCTCGAGAATACGCCAGTAGACGGTTTCCAGGCGCAGACAGGTGGAAAAACCGTTGAGCCGCACCGAGCGCGACACCGGCAGAGCCTGACGCATGTCGAAATCGGCGTCGAAGGGATCGACGCACTGACGCCCAGGCCAAGGCCCCTGTCCGCCCCTTCCTTTATTCGTTTGTACTTTGCATTCCACCAGCGCTCTCCATGATCAGCGGTTACAGTCCGCTCATGAAGCGCCCTGGCTCGTCCCGAGTGCAGCGGCAAAATGTTCCCGCTCAGGCAAGAGCGCCCGGAGTAACCGGACGCTCGCAGCGTGACGAAAACGCCACTCACTGGTCTTCGAGCAACACCCTCAGCATCCAGGCGGTCTTCTCGTGCACCTGCATGCGCTGCGTCAGCAGATCGGCGGTCGGCTCGTCACTGACCTTGTCGACCGCCGGGAAGATGCTTCGCGCAGTGCGCACGACCGCCTCCTGACCCTGAACCAGTTGCCGGATCATCTCCTGCGCAGGCGGCACACCAGGTTCTTCCTCGATGGAGGAGTGCTGGGCATAGAAGGCATAGGAGCCCGGGGCCGGAAAGCCCAGCGCGCGAATGCGCTCGGCAATCGAGTCGACGGCCAGGGCCAGTTCGTTGTATTGCTCCTCGAACATCAGGTGCAGGGTGCGGAACGAAGGGCCGGTGACGTTCCAGTGGAAGTTGTGGGTTTTCAGGTATAGGACATAGGTGTCCGATAGCAACCGGGAAAGCCCGTCGACGATGGATTTGCGATCTTCTTCACTGATACCGATATCAATTGCCATGAAGCGCTCCTTTCCATATGGCTTGGTGATCAAGCGGGCATCGCACACTGTAGCAACAGATGCCAACCCCTGCCCGTGACCTGAGGCAACGCGACCGCAACTGGGGCATCGGTTTGAGAAGCCCCCGGCTTTGCGGTTAAATAGGCACCGTGCCACCCGTGCGGACTGTAAATGCCGGGTGCATAGGCTGGCTCATCACGTTTTCGCGCGTCTATACCTCATGCGCACCGTGCCGCCAGCTTTTTTCTGTGACCGGCCTTATCGAGTGTGAGCCAATCCCATGTTCAAGATCGTCCATCTAGTGACGGGCGTAGCGGCCTTGCTGCTGTCGCTCATTCCCAGCCTGAAAACCGATGCTTCACCTTTTCTGCAGCAACCCGAGGCGGTGTACCTGGCCCTGCTGGGCCTGCTCAACCTGCTGCTCGCCCCCGTGGTTCCTCTTTACTACCGTGGCGCACGGCAACAGCTGCAACATTTGGCCAGCGCGCTGCTGGTCGTGGCGGTGGTGTTGCAGACCCTGACCCTGCTGGCCCGCCCGGAACTGGGCAACCTCGCCGCACTGCTATGTGCTGCTCTGGCGGTGTTCCTGCATCTGGCAGCCAGCTTCACCCGCACCGGGCGCAAGGCCCGCGCCACCCAAAGCACGCCGCAGGAAGCCGGCAAACGCGATACGGGCACGGTGAAGTGGTTCAACACCTCCAAGGGTTTTGGCTTCATCTCCCGCGACTCCGGTGACGATATATTCGTGCACTTTCGCGCCATCCGCGGCGAGGGCCACCGCATCCTGGTCGAAGGCCAGCGCGTGGAGTTCTCCGTGATGCACCGCGACAAAGGCCTGCAGGCCGAAGACGTCGTGGCGGTACCGCGCCGCTGATCCCATCCGGCCCCGGAGCGAATCCGGGGCCTTCCGCTGCCAATGCCCGCCCGCACTTGCAGCGCCTGCATCAATAATGAGGCGGCGGCGCTTCCTCACCTTCCTCGCCCGCGCCATACTGACCGACCACTTCCTCATAGCGCCTGATCAGTTCGGATACCTGCATCTGCAGCCGCACGATCGCCTCGCCTTGCGCGGCAATCACGTCATTGAGCGCCTGGATGGTGTCGTCCTGAAATGCCTGACGCATCTCCAGTTCGACGATACGATCTACCTCTGCCACCTCAAGCCTCCTCGAAGCGCGCATCGAGTACCGCACGCAGGCGCTGACGAATGCCCTCGACTCGTTCATCGGTGTATGCCCGGGCCTCACATCTGCCCCATACCGGTGCGGGCCACGCCGCATCGTCGCGATAACGCACGATCACATGCATGTGCAACTGGCCGACCACGTTACCCAAGGTAGCGACGTTCATCTTGTCAGCGCCAAACGCCGCCGCAAGCGCCTTGGCCAGGTAACTGGTTTCATTCCACAATTGCTGCTGATCCTCGGCATCAAGGTCGAACACCTCGCTGACTTCGGCACGCTGCGGCACCAGGATGAACCAGGGGTAATTGGCATCTCTGCTCAGCAGTACCTGACACAACGGAAAACTGCCCAACACCAGGGTATCCTGCTGCAAACGCGAATCCAGGACGAACACGGGAAACCTCCTTGAGGAAAATCTGGCCAGCGACACTGGCGACCTGCGCGCAAGGATACTCCTCTGTGGGCGATTGGGGAGGGGCGTGCACGAAGGCGGTAACACAGCGCTACTTTTCGCACCAAAATGAGGCCTCGGTGAGGCCCTGACTGCATTTACCGCCACATTCCCCACGACGAATCAACAGTTTGCGGTAACACATTGAGTTAGCTGGAAGCTTTATCAGGAAAGTAAGCAAGCTAACTATGGCACACCATCAGACAAGCAAAACCCCGTGTTTTCGGTGGGTTTACCCACTTGCGCCCCCATTTTGTGAAAATTTCATGAAACGTTGGGTATTTTGAGCACGCTTGTTGCATTCCTTTCACGCCAAGTCGGCACGACACCTGCATTGTCAGGTGAACGCGACAAATGGCTACAGCGTCGTCGGTTACCCAGGGAGTTTTCCGAGCCCGAAGCGTTCTTTACAGTTTCGTTACGGTGGAAGAAACAGCGCTGGCGTTATGCACCCGCTAACTAAGGGTGTGATTTGCGACATGGAAATACCTGAATGCGACATGCGAATAAACTTCCCGAAAGGATCTTTTTCGTCATATCGCCAATAACAGTCAGCGTGCTATAAATCTTCGCCGACATAACAAGAAAGAGCTGCCCCTATAACTAAAACATGTTGGGTGCAGCGGTACTCTTCCTAAAAACCAAAGGAGCAAATCACGATGCGCGTGATGAAGTGGAGCATGATCGCCCTGGCAGTATCGGCAGGGACCTCGCAGCTGGCATTCGCCTCTGCTCAGGATGAATCCAAAGGTTTCATCGAAGACAGCACGCTGAGCGTCAAAACCCGCATGCTGTACTTCAGCCGTGACCGTCGCAACAACGACACCGGCCCAAGCCGCAGCGAAGAGACCGGTCTGGGCTTCCTCGGCACCTACGAGTCGGGCTTCACCCAGGGCACCATCGGCGTAGGTCTCGATGCCATCGGCATGCTCGGCCTGAAACTGGACAGCGGCAAAGGCCGCGCCGGTACCGGCCTGTTCCCGACCGGCTCTGACGGCCGCTCGCAAGACGACTACTCCAAAGGCGGTGCGGCGGTCAAATTCCGCATTTCCGACACCGTACTGAAAGTCGGCGATCAATTCACCGCGCTGCCTGTGTTCGCCACTGACGACAGCCGCTTGCTGCCAGAAATCGCACAAGGCGCATTGATCACCAGCAGCGAGATCAAGGGCCTGACCCTGAACGCCGGTCGCTTCACCAGCCTGACCGCGCAAGAGCAAACCAACCGCGACAGCCTTCAGTTGAAGAGCGCCGACGTATTCGGCGGCACCTATGCCTTCACTGACAACCTGTCCACCAGCCTGTACTACTCCAAGGTCGAAGACTACTGGCGCAAGTACTACGCCAACATCAACTGGGCCCTGCCGATCTCCGATGATCAAGGTCTGGTGTTCGACTTCAACATCTATGACACCAAGAGCGATGGCCAGGGCCTGCAGCGCGCCGCCAAAGACGACGCGACCAAGCTCGACAACCGCGCCTTCAGCCTGTCCGGTGCCTATAACATCGGCGCCCACACCTTCACCCTGGCCTTCCAACGTGTCACCGGTGATGGCGACTACGGCTATGGCGTAGACGGCGGCGGCACTGTATTCCTGGCCAACTCCGTGGCCCGTTCCGACTTCAACGCCGAAGACGAAAAATCCTGGCAGGCTCGCTACGACCTGAACTTTGCCGAGTACGGCATCCCAGGCCTGAGCTTCATGACTCGTTACGTTCGTGGTACTGGCGCCAACACCGCCACTACCAACAACGGCAAGGAATGGGAACGCGACGTCGACATCAAGTACGTGCTGCAGGAAGGCCCGGCTAAAGACCTGAGCTTCCGCGTGCGTCAGGCTACCTACCGCTCCTCCGATGGCGTCTACTACGGTTCCTCGTCCATCGACGAACTGCGCCTGATCGTCGAGTACCCGCTGAGCATCCTGTAAGCCTGGCTTATAGTGCCCCGCACCTGAAAGAGCCCGGCTATCCCGCCGGGCTTTTTCTTGGCTGACAAGCGCCCCGCCCTGGGGCATCCTGTACGCCTTCGTTTCGCCCCCGTACAATGCGGGGTCATTTCAATGTCTTAGGCAATCGACACGGCCCACCATGCGCACCAGTCAATATTTGCTCGCCACCCAGAAAGAAACCCCTGCCGATGCAGTGGTCATCAGCCACCAGCTCATGCTGCGCGCCGGCATGATCCGCAAACTGGCCTCCGGCCTGTACACCTGGCTGCCGATGGGCTTGCGGGTCATGCGCAAGGTCGAGAACGTGGTCCGCGAGGAAATGAACGCAGCCGGCGCCCTGGAAGTGCTGATGCCGAGCATTCAGCCTGCCGAACTGTGGCAGGAATCCGGTCGCTGGGAGCAGTATGGCCCAGAGCTGCTGCGCCTGAAGGACCGCCACCAGCGCGACTTCTGCGTAGGCCCGACCCATGAAGAGGTCATCACCGACCTGGCCCGCAACGAGCTGTCCAGCTATAAACAGCTGCCGCTCAACATGTACCAGATCCAGACCAAATTCCGTGACGAGATCCGCCCACGCTTCGGCCTGATGCGCGGACGCGAATTCATCATGAAGGACGCCTACTCCTTCCATGCCGACCAGGCTTCCCTGCAGGAAACCTACGACCGCATGCACCAGGCTTACACCAACATCTTCACCCGCCTGGGCCTGGACTTCCGCCCGGTGCAGGCCGATACCGGCTCCATCGGTGGTAGCTACTCCCACGAGTTCCACGTGCTGGCCGAATCCGGCGAAGACGACGTGATCTTCAGCGACAGCTCCGACTACGCCGCCAACATCGAGAAGGCCGAGGCCATCCCGCGTGAAACCGTACGCCCGGCGCCTACCGAGGAGCTGCGTCTGGTCGACACCCCAGATGCCAAGACCATCGCGCAACTGGTGGAAAACCACGGCCTGCCAATCGAAAAGACCGTCAAGACCCTGATCGTGCGCGGCGCCGAGGAAGGCAAGCTGGTCGCCCTGATCGTCCGCGGCGACCACGAGCTGAACGAAATCAAGGCTGCCAAACTGGAGCAGGTCGCCGACCCGCTGGTCATGGCCACCGATGCCGAGCTGCGCGAGGCCATCGGTGCCGGCGCAGGTTCGCTGGGCCCACTGAATTTGCCACTGGAGTGCGTGATCGACCGCTCGGTCGCCCTGATGAGCGACTTCGGCATCGGCGCCAACATCGACGACAAGCACTACTTCGGCGTCAACTGGGAGCGTGACCTGCCAGTTCCTCAGGTCGCCGACCTGCGCAACGTCGTCGAGGGCGACCCGAGCCCGGATGGCCAGGGCACCCTGGTAATCAAGCGCGGCATCGAGGTTGGCCACATCTTCCAGCTCGGCACCAAATACAGCGAGGCGCTCAAGTGCCAGGTGCTTGGCGAAAACGGCAAGCCGGTTACCCTGTCCATGGGCTGCTACGGCATTGGCGTATCGCGCGTGGTCGCCGCCGCCATCGAGCAAAGCTACGACGACAAAGGCATCATCTGGAACGACGCTCTGGCACCGTTCCAGATCGCCCTGGTACCGCTGCGCTACGAAACCGACGTGGTCCGCGAGGCGACCGACAAACTGTACGCCGAACTGACCGCCGCCGGTTACGAAGTACTGCTCGACGACCGCGACAAGAAGACCAGCCCCGGCATCAAGTTCGCCGACATGGAGCTGATCGGCATCCCGCACCGCATCGTCGTCAGCGACCGCGGCCTGGCCGAAGGCAACCTGGAGTACAAGCATCGCACCGAGCAGGACGCCCAGGCGCTTGCGCTCAATGAGGTGCTGACCTTCCTGCAGGCCCGCGTCCGCCGCTGATAATCAATGCACGAGTGATCATGTCCAAGCGAAGTACCTTTACCCTGGGGGGGGCCGCCTTGTGCGGCACCCTGCTCGTCAGCGGCTGCGCCAACCAGATGTCCCAGCGCAGCGAGCATGAGGAGCGCGTCGAGCGCAAGCTGCTCGAACATACCCTGCAGATCGATGTCGGCGAGCCGAAGGTAATGGAGCTCCCGCAACGGCGCGTGCGTGTCCATGAGGAAAAACGCTTCGAAGTCACCGAGTTCGAAGTGACCCGACGCTACGATCGCTACACGCCTTACCAGCCCTGGCGCGAGATCTACGAGATTCCGCTGGGCGCGGTGGCCGTGGTGGCCGGTGTCGGCGCCAATGTGGTCAACGTGTTCGCTTTGGGGAACCTGCCGGAAAGCGTGACCCATGACTGGCTGAGCTATGGTGTGGCTGGACTCAACCCGTTCATGAACGTGCAGTCCAATGGCCGCGCCCAGCAGAACCTGGCTGCGGTCAGCGAAGTGCAGAAGGACAAGCGTGAGGAGTCCAGCAGCCTGCCGTGGAGCGAGCGACTGGTGGAGGTCAAGGCTGGCAAGATGACCCACGAGCTGACGACCGACCGTAATGGCGTGCTGCGCCTGAACCTGCTCGACAGCCCGTTCTCCGAGCAGAACCTCAACCACGTCGGCACCTTGCATCTACAGGTGCTCGACGAGGACAACGCGGTACGTGGCGATGCCAGCCTGCTGGTCAGCGCCAACTTGCGCAACAAGCTGCTCGAAGCCCATGAACTGATCTTCGATGATCTCGAAGACGACGACGTGGGACAGTGGGTGCACAGGGTCAAGCGTCTGTCCGAGCTGGGTCTGGAAGAGGAAGCCAGCGAGATGGAGCAAAGCCTCATCGAACTGACCCGCAACGACCCGGAACTGCAGGAGGATTTCCTGCAGGCCTTGACCAAAGCCACCGGGCGCCTGGTAGCTGATCCCGGCATGCAATGATCAACGAGGGCCGCGATGCGGCCCTTTTCATTTATAAGGAAACAGCTCCAACTGCTCATGCGCCCCGCGCAGATCGCGCAGCCTCACCCCCACGCCGAGCAAGCGCACCGGTTTGCCGCCTCGGGCGAATGCCTGCCCCAGCAACTGCCGATAGCTTTCCAAGTCGCGACCAGCCCCGGCCTGTTCCAGGGTCGTCTGGCTGAAATCATGGAACTTGACCTTGACGAACGGCTTGTCCGGACGGTAGCTGCTGTCCATGCGTTCGATCCGCTCGTTCAGGCTGGCCAGAAGATCCGGCAGGCGCTCCAGGCAACTGGCCAGGTCTGGCAGGTCAGCGTCATAGGTGTTTTCTACACTGACCGATTGTCGACGGCTGTCATTGTGTACGGCACGCTCATCAATGCCCCGCGCCAATCCCCATAAACGCTCGCCAAAGGTGCCGAACTCCCGCACCAGCGACAATCGCGGCCAGTCACGCAACTGCAGGCAATTGTCGATGCCCAGCCGCGCCAGCTTGTCGGCCGTCACCTTGCCCACGCCGTGCAGCCGGGCGACCGGCAAAGCAGCGACGAAGGCTTCGACCTCTCCCGGGGTGATCACGAAAAGGCCATTGGGCTTACGCCAGTCACTGGCGATCTTGGCCAGGAACTTGTTAGGCGCCACCCCCGCCGAGACGGTGATATGCAAGGTCCGGGCAACCCGCCGACGGATGTCCTCGGCAATGCGGGTAGCACTACCGGAAAACCACTGACTGTCGCTGACGTCGAGGTAAGCCTCATCCAGCGAAAGCGGCTCGATGATCTCGGTGTAGTCGCGGAAGATCGCATGGATCTCGCGGGAAGCCTCACGGTAGGCATCGAAACGTGGCTTGACGATCACCAGGTCCGGACACAACTTGAGCGCATGCCGAGAGGACATCGCCGAACGCACACCATAAGCGCGCGCCTCATAGTTGCACGTGGCGATCACGCCACGGCGGTCCGCCGAGCCGCCCACCGCCATCGGGCGGCCCGCCAATTGCGGGTCATCGCGCATCTCGATCGCGGCGTAGAAGCAATCGCAGTCGACATGGATGATTTTGCGCAATGACATGGATGCTCGCCAGCACTGTAAATTCATACAGATAGTACCGCATGGAGCTATTGCCAAGACAGTCCACGCACAGCGCGGCACGACAATCGGCCTACAAGCCCCGTCGCGCCTGAGCTGCAAGCCGGATTTCGGCGCTAAGTTTCTGAACGAAAAAGGTTTTTTTCACATTAACGCTTGACACCCCAGCGGAAATCCGTAGAATTCGATTCCACAGGCGCGGGATGGAGCAGCCTGGTAGCTCGTCGGGCTCATAACCCGAAGGTCGTCGGTTCAAATCCGGCTCCCGCAACCAGATTCAAGAAAAGGCCACTGTTCAGACAGCGGCCTTTTTCTTTGCCTCGCCAAAAGGCGCGGAAAAAAATAGCGAAAAATCAACAGTTAGCGCTTGACACCCATCAGCCAAACTGTAGAATGCGCACCACTGACGCGGGATGGAGCAGCCTGGTAGCTCGTCGGGCTCATAACCCGAAGGTCGTCGGTTCAAATCCGGCTCCCGCAACCATATCGTCAGAACAACGCCCACACTGTGAAAACAGCGTGGGCATTGTTGTTTTCGTCATGTGAAAATCCCACGCCCCTCTGCCCAGCACCTGGCTTGAAGATCTGCCCTGAGCATGAACTATCTTTAACCCGGGCGGACAGCTGAAAGCGTCTCCGCCAGGAGTAATATCTGGATACGTTTTCCAAAGGGATTTTCAATTGGCCGCACCCTCCCCCAACCTCGCGCTTCAGGCCCGGGGTAACCCATGACTTCCAATCAACCAGAACATACGACGCCCTTGGCTGCCGCGCTTCCTGCAGTTGCTCAACGCCTGCCATTGCTCGAGCGCGTCAGTCGCTACCGGCAACCCATCGGACTGGCAGTCACCTTGCTGCTGTTCGCCCTGGCGTTGATCGCCTGCCGTCACCTGCTCAGCGAACTTGACCTGGACGCCTTGCACGACGCCATGCTCAGCGTGCCGAGCGCATCGCTGCTGGGCGCCTTCCTGGCTACCTTGGTCGGCTTCGCGATTCTGCTTGGTTATGAATGGTCGGCCAGCCGTTATGCCGGGGTGAAGCTGCCCACGCGCAGCCTCCTGCTGGGCGGCTTCAGCGCCTTCGCTATCGGCAATGCCATTGGCTTGTCGATGCTTTCCGGTGGATCGGTACGCTATCGCCTGTATGCGCGCCAAGGTCTAGGCGCTGCAGAGGTCGCACGCATGACGGTGTTCGCCAGCCTCTCGCTCGGCTGCGCACTGCCGCCACTGGCAGCCCTTGCAACCCTGAGTAACCTGCCGGCAGCCGCTGCAGCATTGCGCCTACCCGCCGGCGTGCTGGCCGGCATCGCCATTGCCGTACTGGTCGCCACTGCCGCACTGGTTATCGGCCTGTACCGGAGGCGTCTGGCCGAACAACCACTCAGCGACACCCTGCTGGTGCAACTGGGCCGGCGCACGTTGCGCCTTCCGGGGGCACGTTTGGCCGCATTGCAGCTGCTGATCACCGCCCTGGACGTCGCCGCCGCCGCCACCGTGTTGTATCTGCTTCTGCCCGAAGCGCCACCGTTCGGCGCCTTCGTGCTGGTCTATCTGCTGGCCCTGGCCGCTGGGGTGCTCAGCCATGTGCCCGGGGGGGTCGGCGTTTTCGAGGCGATCCTGCTGGCTGCTTTTGCCGACCAGCTGGGTGCCGCGCCGCTGGCTGCGGCCTTGCTGCTGTACCGCTTGATCTATGTCGTGTTGCCTCTGCTGGCGGCGTGCGTGTTGCTGCTCGCCAACGAGGCCCGGCGCCTGCTGTTCACCCACCAGGCGATCAAAGCGGCATCGGGCCTGGCGGCACCGATCCTGGCGATCCTGGTGTTTCTTTCCGGTGTGGTGCTGCTGTTCTCTGGCGCTACGCCGGAAATCGACACACGCCTGGAGCATATGGGCTTCTTGGTGCCGCATCGGTTGATTGATGCTTCGCACTTCGGCGCCAGCCTGATCGGCGTGCTTTGCCTGCTGCTCGCCCAAGGCCTGCGCCGTCGCCTGTCCGCCGCCTGGCTGTTGACCACTGTGCTGCTGCTGGTCGGGGCACTGCTTTCGTTGCTCAAGGGCTTCGATTGGGAAGAGGCCTGCCTACTGACCTTCACCGCCGCCCTGCTCGCCTTGTTCCGCCGTTCGTTCTACCGCCCCAGCCGCTTGCTCGAACTGCCCTTCTCGCCGGTGTACCTGGTGGCCAGCGCTTGTGTGGTCGGTGCTTCGGTGTGGCTGTTGCTGTTCGCCTATCAGGATGTGCCTTACAGCCATCAGCTCTGGTGGCAGTTCACCCTGGACGCAGACGCGCCACGCGGCCTGCGAGCGGCGATGGGCAGCGCCGTGCTGCTGGTGATCGTCTCGCTGACCTGGCTGCTGCGCACCGCACGACCGACCATCCACCTGCCCGATGACGATGAGCTGCATCGGGCCAATCGTATTCTGCTGGCCTCGGACCAGCCCGACGGCGGCCTCGCCCTGAGCGGCGACAAAGCCTTGCTGTTCCACCCCAACGACAACGCCTTCCTCATGTATGCCCGCCGTGGTCGCAGCCTGGTGGCGCTGTACGATCCCATCGGCCCGGCCCAGGAGCGGGCCGAGATGATCTGGCAGTTCCGCGACCTGTGCGACCTGCACCATGCACGCCCAGTGTTCTACCAGGTACGCGCGGAGAACCTGCCGTTCTACATGGACATCGGCCTGACTGCGCTCAAGCTAGGCGAAGAAGCACGGGTCGATCTGCGCCGCTTCGACCTGGAAGCCAAAGGCAAGGAGATGAAGGACCTGCGCTACACCTGGAATCGCGGCGGGCGCGATGGTTTGACGTTGGAAATCCATGAACCCGGCCAGGCTCCTCTGGACGCACTCAAGGAAATATCCGATGCCTGGCTCGGCGGCAAGAACGTCCGCGAGAAAGGCTTTTCGCTGGGACGCTTCAGCCCCGATTACCTGCAGCACTTCCGTATCGCCCTGATCCGCTTTCAAGGGCGGCCGGTGGCCTTCGCCAACCTGCTGGAGACCCATGGCAACGAACTGGCCAGCCTCGACCTGATGCGGGCCCATCCCGAAGCGCCGAAGTCGACCATGGAGTTCATGATGATCGGCCTGATCCTGCACTACAAAAACCACGGCTACGCACGCTTCAGCCTGGGCATGGTGCCGCTCTCGGGCCTGCAACCCCGGCGCGGCGCCCCGTTGACCCAACGCCTGGGCTCGATGGTGTTCCGCCGGGGCGAACAGCTCTACAACTTCCAAGGCCTGCGGCGCTTCAAGGACAAGTTCCAGCCGGACTGGGAACCTCGCTACATGGCCGTGCCAGCCGGGTTGGACCCATTGGTGGCACTGGCTGACACCGCCGCCCTGATCGCTGGCGGCCTGACTGGACTGGTGAAACGTTGATGATCCGACGCTATTGGCTGTATGTACTGATCCCCCTGCTGCTGGCTGCTGCGGCCGGTGCCGTGGCCTTTTGGCTATGGACCCGCCCGGCTCCCGAGGCACACCTCGAACAACTGACCGTCAACGGCCTGCAAATGACCCGCGTGACGCCGGGTGTGCACGCCAAGGCCCGGGTGGCGATAGGCGTCCCCCAGGAACAGGCCTTGACCGACAAGCAACTGCTCGATTTGAGCCAGGCTGGCGAAGCGCAACTGGTACAGGTGATCCTGCCGCCCAACGACTGCATGCAGCAACAGCAGGCCGTGAACCAGGCGATCGGCCAACTGGCGGGCCAGCCGACCGTGGTCGCCGGCATCGGCGCAGGCGCGTCCCAGGCCTGGCGCTGGTTGACCAGCCAGTCCGACGACAAGGCCCGGGCCATTTCCGTGGACTTCAGCCTCGAGCAACCGGGCTGCACCGCAGCGCTGCCAAAGGCGGCGGCGCACGGCCATTGGAACGTGGCCTGGAACGACAACCCGGACGACGCCAGTGCCGCTTTCGTGCGTGACCAGGCCAACGCTGAAACCAGCATCAGCGACTACGACATTCATCTGCCACAGGTGCTCAAGGCCCAACTGACCCAAGCGCTGGTCGGCCGTGACGGCAATGCCTTGGCCATTCCGGTGGTAGAGGTGCCCGCCGGTCAAACCACCGACACCGTAACCCTGTTTCTCTCCGGTGATGGCGGCTGGCGCGATCTGGACCGTGACGTGGCCGGCGAAATGGCCAAGCTCGGCTATCCGGTCGTGGGCATCGACACCCTGCGCTATTACTGGCAACACAAGACCCCAGAGCAAAGCGCTGCCGACCTGTCAGAGCTGATGCAACACTATCGTCAGAAGTGGGGCACCAAGCGCTTCGTGCTGGCGGGCTACTCGTTCGGTGCCGATGTGCTACCGGCGATCTACAATCGTCTGCCGACCGAAGACCAGCAAAGGGTCGACGCGGTCGTGCTGCTGGCGTTCGCCCGCAGCGGCAGCTTCGAGATCGAAGTGGAAGGATGGCTGGGCAAGGAAGGCCAGGAGGCCCCCACCGGACCGGAGATGGCCAAGCTGCCGGCGTCCAAGGTGGTGTGCGTGTACGGGGTCGAGGAAGCCGACGAGAGTGGCTGCACCGACAAGACCGCAGTGGGTGAACGGCTGAAGTTGCCCGGTGGCCATCACTTCGACGAGAACTACCCGGCGCTGGCCAAACGCCTGATCGGCGAAATCGATACCCGCCAGGGCAAATCCAGCGTGGCCGAGCAGAACTGAGCGCAGCCGGTCGTCGGCAAAGCCGGCACCTACACGGACGCTGAACATCCTGTAGGAGCCGGCTTGCCGGCGATCACGGCATCACCTAGATCTCGACCTGGGTTCCCAATTCGATCACCCGGTTCAACGGCAGGTTGAAGAAACGCAGATTGCCGTTGGCATTCTTCAACAAGAAGGCGAATAGATTCCCGCGCCAACGCGACATGCCTTCCAATCGTGAAGCGATCACCGTTTCCCGGCTGAGGAAATAGGTGGTGCGCATAGGGCTGAAGTCCAGTTCCTCCAGATGGCACAACTTCAAGGCCGCCGGTACATCCGGCTCGTCCATGAAGCCGAAGTGCAGCAGCACGCGGAAGAAGCCGTCACCGTATGCCTCGACCTCGAAACGCTCCTGCTCCGGCACGCGTGGCCGATCTTCGCTCACCACCGTCAAGAGCACCACCTGGCTGTGCAATACCTGGTTGTGCAGCATGTTGTGCAACAGCGCATGGGGCACGGCATCGGGCCGCGCGGTCAGGAATATCGCCGTGCCCTCGACCCGGTGCGGCGGCTGCACACGGATGCTGGCGATGAACACCGGCAGCGGCAGCGCAGCTTCATCGATGCGCTCGACCAGTATCTGTTTGCCACGCTTCCAGGTACTCATCAACAGGAACAGCACACCGCCAGCCAGTACCGGGAATGCGCCGCCCTGGGCGATCTTCGGCACGTTGGCGGCGAAGAACAGCCCATCGACCAGCAGAAAACCCAGCAGGATCGGCACCGCCAGCAGCGGCGGCCATTTCCATTGCAGCAACATGACCGAGGCCACCAGGATCGTGGTCATCAACATGGTGCCGGTCACGGCCACGCCATAAGCTGCCGCCAGGGCGCCGGACGATTCGAAGCCGATCACCAGCAGTATCACGCCGACCATCAGTGTCCAGTTCACTGCACCGATGTAGATCTGTCCCTGCTCGGCACTCGAAGTGTGCTGGATCTGCATGCGCGGGATGTAGCCAAGCTGAATCGCCTGACGGGTCAGGGAGAAAGCCCCGGATATCACCGCTTGGGAGGCGATGACCGTGGCCATGGTCGCCAGCCCGACCAGCGGCAGCAGTGCCCAGCTCGGTGCCAGCAGATAAAACGGGTTGCGCGCGGCCTCTGGGTCTTGCAGCAGTAGCGCTCCCTGACCGAAATAGTTCAGCACCAATGCCGGTAACACCAGGGCGAACCAGGCGCGGGCGATCGGCTGGCGGCCGAAGTGCCCCATGTCGGCGTACAGGGCCTCGGCGCCGGTCAGCGCCAGCACCACGGCGCCGAGAATCGTCACGCCCAGGCCGGGATGCACCACGAAGAAGTTAACCGCCCACGCCGGGTTGAACGCCTTCAATACTTCAGGGCTCTGGGAGATGCCATGCACTCCCAACGCGGCCAGCACCAGGAACCAAGTGACCATGATCGGGCCGAACAGCTTGCCGATCTGCTCGGTGCCGTGTTTCTGCACCAGGAACAATGCGACCAGCACCAGCAGCGACAGCGGCACGACCCAGTGGTCGATCCCATCGACGGCCAGACCCACCCCTTCGATTGCCGAAAGTACCGATACCGCTGGGGTGATCATGCTGTCGCCGTAAAACAGCGAAGCGCCGATCAGACCGCAGATGACCATCAACCCGCGCAGCCGCGGGTAGGCCGCCGTCGCGCCGCGGGCCAGGGCGGTCAGTGCCATGGTGCCGCCCTCCCCCTGGTTATCGGCGCGCAGGATGAACATCACGTACTTGAAAGACACCACCCACAGCAGCGACCAGAGAATCAACGAAAGGATGCCCAGCACACCATCATGATTCACCGGCACGCCATAGCCGCCGGTAAAGACCTCCTTGAGGGTATAGAGAGGGCTGGTCCCGATATCGCCATATACGACCCCTACCGCTGCCACGAGCAGGCCGATCGACCGCGCCCCACTGTGCTTCCCAGCCTGCCCGCCTTCGGCGTGACTGCTTGCCTGAACCATCGACCACTCCCGCAGACGGCCATCAAGGCCCTTGAAATTCTCCTGTCGCCGAGGCCTTGCAGAACCCTGGGCGCAGTGCCGCGAAGCATAGCGCAGCGTTCGTCGTAATTCTGCTGGTCAAGCGGCCGTTGCCCTGCCAAATCAAAGCGCTTAGCAAATCGTTGCATACTCCTGAGGGACGCCCTAAAATCTCTGTACGCCAATGGCGCACACAAAGGGACTGCATGATCTTCATCGAAACGCCGGTTTTCACCTCAGAGGTGAAGGAACACCTGGATGATGAAGCGTATCGGGCATTGCAGGCATACCTTGCAGAGCATCCGGAGGCAGGGTCGCTCTTAGAGGACACAGGTGGTCTTAGGAAAATCCGTTGGGCTGCCAAGGGCAAAGGCAAAAGCGGCGGTGTTCGAGTGATTTACTACCATGTCACAGCAGCCCATCAGATTCGAATGATTCTGATCTATCGCAAGGGGATCATGGATACCTTGACCAATAGTCAGAAAGCGCAACTTCGCGCGCTCAACAAAGGGTGGAAATAATGGAGAAGAATCTCTTCGATCGTCTTGTGGAAAGCATGACTCAGATGGATGAGATCGATCGGGGTGAGCGTCAGCCATCGCGTGAATTCCACGTAGACGCGCTTCAGGTCAAAAAGATTCGTCAAGCTACCGGCCTTTCCCAGGCTATGTTCGCCAAACGTATCGATGTCGCAGTAGGGACATTGCGTAATTGGGAACAAGGCCGTCGCGAGCCTGAAGGTCCGGCTCGGGCCTTACTCCGGGCGATTCATAACGATCCTGTGCATGTACTTGCGGCCTTGAGCTAGGTACTCAAAAGCCCGCAGTCGCGGGCTTTTTCATGCATCCAATTACAACTGTCGGTTCAGTTCTGCCGTTTAACCATAAGCCTCGAACACAGCGGGTTCCCAGTTAGTTATTACTCATTCGCCGGCTGAGTTCCGCTTTCTTTCTCGCAGGCTACCGTTGCACGGCGGCGCGACCAAAGCGGCAGCACGGTATATCCAGCCGTTGTGATAGTCGGAGTATGCACGCCGCTGCAGCGGCTCAGCGTTCGTCGTAATTCTGCTGGTCAAGCGCCCTCCTGCTCGCTAGAATTGCGCACTTTTTGATCAGAGGCGCCAGCAGCGCCCGTCGAGATCGCCCCCGTCAGCGGCCGGGCGACCTGCATTCAATACCGAGGTTAGCCATGTCCACCACTCCCGCCACGCCGAAGGTCGGCTTCGTTTCCCTGGGTTGCCCGAAGGCCCTGGTCGATTCCGAGCGCATCCTGACCCAGCTGCGCATGGAAGGCTATGAAGTCGTGCCCACCTACGAGGACGCCGACGTGGTGGTGGTCAACACCTGCGGCTTCATCGACAGCGCCAAGGCCGAGTCGCTGGAAGTGATCGGCGAAGCGATCAAGGAAAACGGCAAGGTCATCGTCACCGGCTGCATGGGTGTCGAGGAAGGCAATATTCGTGACGTGCACCCGAGCGTGCTGTCGGTCACCGGCCCACAGCAGTACGAGCAGGTGGTCAACGCCGTGCACGAAGTCGTGCCGCCGCGCCAGGACCACAACCCGCTGATCGACCTGGTGCCGCCACAGGGCGTCAAGCTGACCCCGCGTCACTACGCTTACCTGAAGATATCCGAAGGCTGCAACCACAGCTGCAGCTTCTGCATCATCCCGTCCATGCGCGGCAAGCTGGTCAGCCGTCCCGTTGGCGAAGTGCTCAGCGAGGCCGAACGCCTGGTCAAAGCCGGCGTCAAAGAGATCCTGGTGATCTCCCAGGACACCAGCGCCTATGGCGTGGACGTCAAGTACAAGACCGACTTCTGGAATGGCCGCCCGGTCAAGACCCGCATGCTCGAGCTGTGCGAGGCCCTGAGCAGCCTGGGCGCGTGGGTGCGCCTGCACTATGTGTACCCTTACCCGAACGTCGACGACGTGATCCCGCTGATGGCCGCCGGCAAGATCCTGCCGTACCTGGACATCCCGTTCCAGCACGCCAGCCCCAAGGTGCTCAAGTCGATGAAGCGTCCGGCTTTTGAGGATCGCACCCTGGCGCGTATCAAGAACTGGCGCGAACAGTGCCCGGAGCTGGTGATCCGCTCCACCTTCATCGTCGGCTTCCCAGGCGAGACCGAGGAAGACTTCCAATACCTGCTCGACTGGCTGACCGAAGCCCAACTCGACCGCGTCGGCTGCTTCCAGTATTCGCCGGTCGAAGGCGCACCGGCCAACGACCTGGGCCTGGAGGAAGTACCTGATGACGTCAAGCAGGATCGCTGGGACCGCTTCATGGCCCACCAGCAGGCGATCAGCGCCGCACGCCTGCAACTGCGCATCGGCAAGGAGATCGACGTGCTGATCGACGAAGTCGAGGAGCAAGGCTCGGTTGGCCGCAGCTTCTTCGATGCACCGGAGATCGACGGCAGTGTGTTCATCGATGGCAACCATGGCTTCAAGCCAGGCGACAAGGTCCGCTGCCGCGTGGTCGATGCCGACGAATACGATATGTGGGCTGAGCCTATCTAAGCCGGTAGCCGGACTGAAAAGCCCCTGGCCCCGCACGCTTGAACAAAGCGGTGCGGGACCAGGGGCTTTTTCCGTGTGGACCCGACCCATTGCATCAGAATGTATGGAACAGCATCAGGCCGCCCTCGCCATCCGGGCTCGCATCGGAAAAGCCCTTGACCGCGTACAACTGGATCTTCCACTGCTGGTTGAGCTTGTGGGTGAGAAACAGGGTCAGTTCCTTGATCTGTGATCCTGTGGAAACCACTTTCTGCCGCCAATCGTAAGAAGCGCCTGCCGTGGTGCCAGCCACCAGCGGGAAGGCGAAGCCCAGGCTGGCGAAGATCGGATCATCGAAATCACTGCCGGGCGGATCGCCGTATTTCTTCCAGCCCAAGGTGGCGAAGCCTGTCACCGGGCCAAACGCCTTGGCGAGATCGACCTGGGCGGTGTAGTCGTATTCACCGGTACCCAGGCACTGATCCTCATCTGCTGTGGGAAACTTGACCTTGCCAATGAGGTCGAGAAAAACGCCATTGCGGTTGCCATCGAGCAGTGCATAAGCGGCGCTGGCGACAGTGTCACCCAGTCCACTTTCGACATCCCGACAGCCCCCGGGCAGTGGATCGCCATCGGGCCCGACTTCAGGATTGGTGATGTGCAGCCAAGGTACGGTGACTTTATAGGTCATGGGACCGGTTTCGTACTTCGCCACCACTGGCAGGTACCAGATTTCCGACGTGGTGCCAGTACCATAGTCGCCACTGGAATAATCCAGGCCTACAGCGGTGCTGAAGGTATCGGCGGAGGCCGACAGGCCGATGCCCGACAACAGGCCGGCCAACAGAGGAAGCATGGGTCTCATCTGCACCTCGATATCCTGTCAGGAAGTGGTGTCGGATGTACCCAGCCTAGTTGCTAATCGCTGGCCTGGAAGGCGTCGCCAGGTAGAAACTAACGCCCGGATCGTTCGGGTCGCTCGACCTTTTCGTTTTTTTCGACCTTGTCAGGCCTTTCGACTTTTTCCACCTTCTCGACTTTCTCTACCTTTTCAACTTTCTCCACCTTCTCGGGCTTTTCTACTTTCTCTACTTTCTCTACTTTCTCTACTTTCTCTACTTTCTCGACTTTCTCTACCTTCTCAACTTTCTCGACTTTTTCAACCTTCTCGGCCTTTTCCGCTTTTTCGACCTTCTCCGCCTTTTCAACCTTCTCGGCTTTCTCGATCTTTTCCGCCTTCTCAACTTCCTTGCGTTCGGCCTTCTCGATCTCCTCCGCTTTCTCGACCTCGACCTTTTCCCCCCTTTCGGAACGACCACTTCCGCTGCTTCCAGAGAGATCTACAGCCTCGGGGTGCCCAGAACGACCCGATGTGTCCCCGATTTCTGACGGGCCATGATCGTCATCCACGTCCTGCGAGCGTCCATCCACGTGCCTCTCACTGCTGCCACTGTGCGCACTGTGACCACTGCCACTAGCACCGCTGTTGCTCGAGTGGTCCGAACTCCTGTCATCCTGCTCGCCTTGGTGCCCGCCCCGGCCTCTTTCCGAACCGTCGATACGGGCTTCATGGAACTCCACGCGCGTGGCGCGAATTTCCCGCGAACCACTGAACACTCCGCTGATCCGCAATCGTTGATCGACGGCTAGGGCGGCGGCGTGCTTGCCAACGAATACAGTGTCGCGCCCCAATGTCACTTGAACCCCAGCGATCACCAGTTGGCCATCTTGGCGGCGCTGTACCAGGCCTTCGATGACCGCCTGATGCACACGACCGGTGAATGGCAGGCTCGGGTCGGGACGGCTTTGCGCGACCTGTAGCTGGCCGCCGGTCCACTGCCCGCGGACCAGCACGTCAGCCGTCGGCGCGACTCGGCTTCCCAGTTTCAGACCCTGGAGGGTTCCGCTACGGTCGACCGAACCAATGGCGCTGGCCTGTTTGAGCCCTGGTGCTCGGGCGATACGACTCGCCACCACAGCACCACTGGCATCGCGTAGACCACTGACTTTGACGGGATCGCCCGGGCGTAGCCCTTCGGCGACCCGCGCCCCTGGCGCAAGCCGCACCGGCTGGCCCATCACCCGCAGCGGAGCCGAAGCATTGGGCATCGAGGTCAGGGGCCCCTCGAAGACGTTCAGGATGGAAATACGCCCCGCTTGCAGACCACGATTGCTGGCAAACGCTTCCACTGCGACCACCTGCCCTATCGCCAGGTGATCAGTGCTGGAAGCGACGCCATTCTCACTGACCGGCACATCCTTGCCGAAGTGCACTTCCAGGCCGTTCACACAGATCGAAGCAAACCCGGTGATGGTGCCGACGATACCGGTACCGCCTGTGCCGCCTGGGCTGAGGATGGGTGCACCGGTGCCGCCGACTCCGCCGTTGTCACGCTCGTAGACACCATCATCCACACCCTCGGCCACCGCCCCGGTACCGCCGGTGCCACCAGGACGTTTGCGCAATGGAGCGCCAGTGCCACCCACGCCACCATTATCAGTACGCGCGCCCGTACCGCCGCTACCGCCCGGATACTGCATCTGAGCGGCTCCTGCCATGCCTAATTCGTCACGACTGACGCATACTGGCGCGGCCTGCGCAGCCATGGGCGCCCCCAGGCTTACCCCAAGAACCAGGGTCAGGAAGGCGACACTGAGGCGGCGCAACAGGGCATTCATGGGTTAGGCGACTTCGACGACACTGAGTCGGTCGGTTCGGAATAGAAATAGAGCCCGATGGTGATGCGCTGGCGTTGCTCTGGTGCCGGTACATCGGCGCTTTCGAGGTCCGCAGCGCTGCGGCTGAAATCCAGCAACATGCGCATGCCGTCATGGGCCACGGCCTCACGCAGGATAGCCACACTGGCAGGTGTCAATGCATCGTAGTGCACGCTGCGCTCGAAAAACGGCGGGCCTTCATCGCTCAGGTTGTGCACCGCCGCGCTGGCGTGATCATGCAGGTTGTGGCCGAAATAGGCAGCCTTTTCATCGAAGCCCTTCTGCGGAACGAAGGCCTGGGCCTCGAGGTGTACGCAGTCCTGATCATCGACCCGCACAACACCCAGTCGCAACCATTCATCGAGCACCACCCGCCCACGGATATCCGTGCTGATCCTGGCCACCAAGGCATCGAAAGAAAAGTCCCCACCGACACTGCTCAACCGCGGGAGCGGCAACGCTTGGCCGGCCTCGTTGCAAAATGGTCGGCAGGTGGTCCAGGCAGTCACAAGTTGGGCGCCGAGGGTGATGTTTTCCGGCAGCGTCTCAGGCGCAGCGTCACCCTCGGCGCGCAAGCGCCGGACATCCTTGCGATGTACCCCGGTAAGCAGGCTGATGCGGCTATCACTCGGGACCTTGTCATCCAGACGAAATTCACGGTGGGCCACATCGACGAATACTTCCTTGAGCAGGTCGGCGAACATCGTGTAGGTGACCCCTTTGCGCAACATGAGCCGCACCAAAGGTCGAACGACCCGGCGCAGCGCACTTAACATAGAGGGAGATTGCGTAGGCGGTTGCATTGAGCGCGTTCCTTGACAGACGAAAGCAGTATATGTCGCGGGAAAACATCCCACACGATATGTATCCACTTCCCTCCATAGTTTAGGAATAGGTCGTCAGCGCTCACTGCACTTGTGGTCCAGGCGGCCACCGCCCATCACGGCCTGTCAGCTCCGGCTGTTGTCGTCCCCGGCTTCGCCCCCGGCATGAGCACCGCGGTCATCGCCCGGTTCGCCACCCACATGATTGCCATGATCATCACCAGGTTCACCACCCACGTGATTGCCATGGTCATCGCCAGGCTCACCGCCAACATGATTGCCATGATCATCACCGGGTTCACCGCCAACGTGGTTGCCATGGTCGTCACCGGGTTCACCACCGACGTGGTTACCGTGATCATCACCACGCTCAGCATGATTGCTGCTGCGCCCAGAGTTGGAGTTACCGTCGTGGCCGCGGCCCGAATCGTGACCACCGCCACTATCGCCCGAGCCGGCGTGACCACTGCCTCCGCCACTCCCACCGTGACCGCCACTTCCGCTGCCACCGCCGTGGCCACCGCCACCGCTGCCACCGCCATGGCCACCGCCACCGCTGCCGCCGCCATGGCCACCGCCGCCGTGGCCACCACCACCGCCGCCGCCGCCGTGGCCACCGCCACCGCCGCCACCGCCGTGGCCACCACCACCGCCGCCATGACCACCACCGCCGCCGCCACCGTGGCCACCGCCGCCGCCGCCATCTTTGGCAAAGGCGCTGGAACCGCTTGAAATCGAGTCAGGAACCAAAACCATGGCGGTCGACAGTACGCCAGCAACGGCTACCGCCAATAGAGCCCGCTTGAACAGCCAATGAATCTGCATTTTCCGTCTCCTGGTCATCACCGCGATGGGACGCCAAATCACGTAGTCGTTCGTAGGCTTTTACTTTTTATTGTGTGGGAATTTTTCCCACGCTTTAGTAATAGACCTCCTTCATCGGGTGTTCAAGCGGCGCATGCGGGAGACGACCAGCGGTCACACCCGGAATACTGCAGAAGGAGGGACGCGTTCTCATTGAAGCGATCGATGTCAGCGACAAGCACCTGCGGCATCGCCCTGGCGGTGCGGACTTTTACATCTATGTTTGCTTTATGGCATTGGAGGAAGTTCCGCATGCACGCACTACTGACGTTGCAAACCCCGCACCCAGGCGACTTTCCCGAACTGGTGGAAGTGTGGGAGGCCTCGGTGCGCGCAACACACGATTTTCTGCCCGAGTACTACATCGTGCTGCTGCGCGAGCAGGTCCTGCGCCGCTACCTGAATGCCGTGATGTTGATCTGCTGCAAGGATGCCCACCAACGTATCTGCGGCTTCGCCGGAGTCGCCAACGGCCAGGTCGCCATGCTTTTCGTCGCACCGCAATACCGTGGGCAAGGCGTGGGCAAACGACTGCTGCGCTACGCCGTGACCGAGCTCAATGCTGAACGCTTGGACGTCAACGAGCAGAATGCCCAGGCTCTCGGGTTCTACCTGCATGAGGGGTTCGAGGTGGTGGGGCGCTCGGAGACCGACGGTCTGGGTCAGCCGTACCCATTGCTGCACATGCGTCGAAGGCGTACCTACGCCTAGGACCGGCGTCGGCGATGCCGTGCAATATCTTGCAAATGGCGTAATTGCCATCGATTCCCGTCACCTTGTGTGAGCAGACAGGTACAATGCAGGTCTCTTCCTGTCTTGTGAATCGCTGTCATGTCCGAACCGGTGCGCTTGTCCAAACGCCTTATCGAGCAACTCGGCTGCTCACGCCGCGAAGCCGAGCTGTATATCGAAGGCGGTTGGGTCACAGTCGATGGCGTGGTGGTCGAGCAACCGCAGTTCAAGGTCGATACCCAGCGTATCGAGTTGCTGCCTGGCGCCCGCGCCGAAGCCCTGGAACCAGTGACCCTGCTCCTGCACCAGGCAGCGGGCGTGGACAGCGAAACTGCGCGCGCCAGCCTGAACATGACCAACCTCAGCGAGGCCCACCGCGAAGGTGTGCGCCCGTTGCACGGACACTTCTCCCGGCTCACCTGCGTGGCACCGCTGGAGCGCGGCGCCAGCGGCCTGCAGTTGTTCACTCAGGACTGGCGGGTCAGCCGCAAGCTCGACGCTGACATGCGGCGCATGGAGCAGGAATACATCATCGAAGTGCGCGGTCAAACGACCCCTCAGGCTCTCGAGCGCTTGGCCCGCGGGGCTACGCGCAATGATCGGGAGTTGCCCAAGGCCAAGGCCAGCTGGCAGAACGAGACCCACCTGCGCGTGGCCTTGAAGAACCCACAGCCCGGTCAGATCGCCGAACTGTGCGCCTATCTGCGCCTGGAGGTCGTTGGCATGCGCCGCATTCGTCTGGGTGGCGTGCCCATGGGCAAACTGCCGATGGGTCAGTGGCGCTACGTCGCCAGCACCGAACGTTTCTAAGCAATGCCGCCGTGCCTGGAGGCGCGGCTCTGAACAGGATCCGAGTCACATGAACCACAACGATGTCCTGCGCAGCCTGCGCTACATGCTCAAGGTGAACGACGCCAAGATGGCCGAGATCATCGCGCTGTCCGGCCTCGAGGTTAATCCGGTGGTTCTTGCCACCTACCTGAAGAAGGAAGACGAGGCAGGCTTCGTGCGCTGCCCGGAACGGGTCATGGCGCACTTTCTCGACGGCCTGGTGATCCATCGCCGCGGCAAGGATGACAGCCGTGCGCCGCAGCCAGTCGAGCTGCCGGTGACCAACAACACCATACTCAAGAAGCTGCGAGTCGCCTTCGAGCTCAAGGAAGACGACCTCCATGCGATCCTGAAGTCAGTGAACTTTCCTGTGTCCAAGCCAGAGCTCAGTGCCCTGTTCCGCAAAGCTGGGCATGACAACTACCGCCCCTGCGGCGATCAGTTGCTGCGCAACTTCCTCAAGGGCCTGACCCTGCGCGTGCGTGGCTGAACGAGCATGCAGCATTCGGTTTCAGCGGTCGGCATCGTGCGCTCCTGCTTCAAGGAGAAGTTCGCCATTCCACGCCAGCCGCACCTGGCGCCTGCGGCCCGCGGGGTAGTGGAACTGATACCGCCTTTCGACCAGGGCGACGCGGTCGCCGGTCTCGAGCAGGTCAGCCACATCTGGATTCTGTTCCTGTTCCACCAGGCCCTGGAGGATAAACCCAGGCTCAAGGTGCGCCCGCCACGGCTGGGTGGCAACAAAAGCATGGGGGTGTTCGCCACCCGCGCTACCCACCGCCCCAACGGTATCGGCCAGTCGGTGGTACGCCTGGAAGGTGTCGAACCCGGACGCCTGCGGCTCTCGGGCATCGACCTGCTCGATGGCACCCCAGTCCTCGACATCAAGCCCTACGTGCCCTATGCCGACAGCGTCGGCGATGCGCGCAACCAGATGGCCAGCGAAGCCCCGCCGTCGATTGCCGTGCAGTGGCACGACAATGCCCTGCCCCAGGCTCGCGCACATGCCTTGCGCCTGTCTGAACCGCTGGTAGAGCTGATCGAGCAGTGCCTGGCCCAGGACCCGCGACCGGCTTATCAGGTGCCGTCGCCAGAGCGGGTGTATGGCGTGAAGTTCTGGGATGTGCAGGTCAGGTGGCATTATCCGCAGGCGGATTTGATCCGCATACTGGAAGTGGTCCGCGAACGCTGAAAGCAGAAGTCGATGAGCATAAAAAACGCAGACCAAGGTCTGCGTTTTTTCGTCACGGCGTTCGTCTTACTTCTCGACGAAAGCGCGCTCGATCAGGTAGTCACCTGGCTCACGCATGCGCGGAGAGATCTTCAAGCCAAAGCTGTCCAGCACTTCGCTGGTTTCATCGAGCATGCTCGGGCTGCCGCAGATCATGGCGCGGTCGTCCTGGGGGTTGATCGGTGGCAGGCCGATGTCGCTGAACAGCTTACCGCTGCGCATCAGGTCGGTCAGACGACCCTGGTTCTCGAACGGCTCACGGGTCACGGTCGGGTAGTAGATCAGCTTGTCGCGTACCGCCTCGCCGAAGAACTCGTTCTGCGGCAGGTGCTCGGTAATGAACTCGCGGTAGGCCACTTCGTTCACGTAGCGCACGCCGTGGACCAGGATGACCTTCTCGAAACGCTCGTAGGTTTCCGGGTCCTGGATGACGCTCATGAACGGCGCCAGACCGGTACCGGTGCTCAACAGGTACAGGTGCTTGCCTGGGTTCAGATCGTCCAGTACCAGGGTACCGGTCGGCTTTTTGCTGATGATGATCTCATCGCCTTCCTTCAGGTGCTGCAGCTGAGAGGTCAGCGGGCCGTCCGGGACCTTGATGCTGAAGAACTCCAGGTGCTCTTCCCAGTTCGGCGAAGCGATGGAGTAGGCGCGCATGAGCGGACGGCCGTTGTCTTGTTGCAGGCCGATCATCACGAACTGACCGTTCTCGAAGCGCAGGCCCGGATCGCGGGTGCACTTGAAGCTGAACAGGGTGTCGTTCCAGTGGTGCACACTGAGGACACGTTCGTGGTTCATGTTGCTCATCTAGGGGGGCTCCTGAAGAAAAACGCAGCGCGCGAGACGCGCAGTTGCGCGATAGTTTAGGGGCAGCGACAATATCTGTTAACTGAATTATCAAGATATGTGTTATCGGTTATATCGATATGCGATTCACTCTCCGTCAACTGCAGGTTTTCGTCGCCGTCGCCCAGCACCAGAGCGTGTCGCGCGCTGCCAGCGTGTTGGCGCTCTCACAATCGGCCGCCAGCACCTCGATCACCGAACTCGAGCGCCAATCGAGCTGCCAGCTGTTCGACCGCGCCGGCAAACGCCTGGCGCTCAACGCCCTGGGCCATCAACTGCTGCCCCAGGCCGTGGCGCTGCTCGACCAGGCCAAGGAAATCGAAGACCTGCTCAACGGTAAGTCCGGTTTCGGCTCGCTGGCGGTCGGCGCGACCCTGACCATCGGCAACTACCTAGCCACCCTGCTGATCGGCAGCTTCATGCAGGTGCACCCGGAAAGCCAGGTGAAGCTGCATGTGCAGAACACGGCGCATATCGTGCAACAGGTGGCCCACTATGAAATTGACCTGGGTCTGATCGAAGGCGATTGCAACCACCCCGACCTCGAAGTGCAGCCTTGGGTCGAAGACGAACTGGTGGTGTTCTGCGCGCCGCAGCACCCATTGGCCACGATTGGCCGCGCCGATGTCGAAACCTTGTCGCATGAAGCGTGGATCCTGCGTGAACAGGGTTCAGGCACGCGGCTGACCTTCGACCAAGCCATGCGCCATCACCGCGCCAACCTGAATATCCGCCTGGAACTGGAACACACCGAGGCCATCAAGCGTGCGGTGGAGTCCGGTCTGGGCATTGGCTGCATTTCGCGCCTGGCCCTGCGCGATGCGTTCCGCCGCGGCAGCTTGGTGCCGGTCGAAACCCCAGAACTGGACCTGATGCGCCAGTTCTATTTCATCTGGCATAAACAGAAGTACCAAACCTCGGCAATGCGCGAGTTTCTCGAGCTCTGCCGCAACTTCACTGCGGGCTTTACCCGCAGTGACGAAATCGTGCTGCCGCCGATCGCTTAGAGCAGGATCACCGCCCAGACCAGGGCGACCATGGTCAACGCTACGAACTGCGCGGCGCTGCCCATGTCCTTGGCATTTTTCGACAAGGGATGACGCTCCAGCGAGATGCGATCGATAGCCGCCTCCACTGCCGAATTGAACAGCTCCACGATCAGGCCCAACAAGCACACCGCGATCATGATGGCTCGCTCGGCACGGCTCACCGACAGCCAGAACGCCAAGGGAATCAGCACCACGTTGAGCAATACCAGCTGGCGAAACGCCGCCTCCCCTTTGTAGGCCGCGCGCAGACCGTCCAGCGAATAGCCGGCCGCGTTGAGAATGCGCTTGAGGCCCGTCTTGCCCTTGAATGGCGACATATGCGTCCCTTCACCGATAAAAGGCCCGCAGCCTAGTTGGGCTGGGGTCAAAAAAGCGTGAATTGGCAGCGACTTAGTTGCTGGCAACCGATTCCAGTTGTTGCAACAGCAGCGCCGCCTGGGTTCGAGTACGCACACCCAATTTGCGGAAGATCGCCGTCACGTGGGCCTTGATGGTCGCTTCGGAGACATTCAGCTCGTAGGCGATCTGCTTGTTCAGCAACCCTTCACAGACCATGGTCAACACGCGGAACTGCTGCGGGGTAAGGCTGGCCAGACCTTCGCTGGCGGCCTTGGCCTCGGCCGAGACATCGACTTTTTCGAACGCCTGGGGTGGCCACCAGACTTCGCCATCGAGCACTTTTCTCACCGCATCCTGTATCACTTCGAGGCCGCTGGATTTGGGGATGAAGCCGCTGGCACCAAACTCACGCGACTTGACCACCACGGCCGCTTCTTCCTGGGCCGAAACCATCACCACCGGGATCTGCGGATACTGTCCGCGCAACAGGACCAACCCGGAGAAGCCATAGGCTCCCGGCATGTTGAGATCCAGCAGGACCAGGTCCCAATCGGATTTTTCACTCAGACGGGTTTCCAGTTCGGCGATGCTCGCCACTTCAACCAGTCGTACATCCGCGCCCAGGCCGAGGGTAACGGCCTGGCGCAATGCGCTACGAAACAACGGGTGGTCGTCGGCAATCAGGATTTCGTATGTGGCCATCGATCTATGGATCCTGTTCTGTGCCAGGCGCGGGCGGGGTAGGTCAGGCGCCTGGCGGGGAATCGGCACCAAGGATGCCGAGCGCGGCTGGCGATGGTCAAGCCAAACGCCCCGCCGAACCCGCCACCCTGGCCGCCAGCCCCGACATTATGAACCAGTCTGGGGCATCTGCCCCTTGGACTATAGGAAGGTATGCAAACGCTGGTGCGCCGCGTCCTGCTCATCCAGCGGCAGGTGCCGTTTGGCACTCAGGTAATGCAGGCTGAACACATCCAGGTAGGCGTCCAGCGCCTGGGAGGCGCGCGCATCGCCGGCCAGTTCCAGGCACATCGCCGCGACCTCGGCAGTGCAGAAGTGATCATCGCGTTTGGAACGGCGCAAGCGATAGCGCGACATCTGCTCGGCTTCCAGACTCAGCACCGGGAAGCGGTCCAGGTACGGACTCTTGCGAAACATCTTGCGCGCTTCGGTCCAGGTCGCGTCGAGCAGAATGAACAACGGCCGCTTGCCCGGTTCACGCACCACCTCGGTCACCACGCGCTCCTGGGCTACGAACTCGCCAGGAAACACGATATAGGGCTGCCATTGGGGCTGTTCGAGCAGGGCCAGCAACTGTCCGTCGACCGAGGTGCGCAGCCAGCCGAACGCCGAGGTGTCCTCGACCAGGTCGGCGATCAGCCAGCCGGTGTTGGTCGGTTTCAATGGCTCGGTGTCATGCATCAGCAGGCATACACCCGAATCGGCCTGTACCTTGGGCTTCCATTTGCACAGGCAATGGCTGGCGATGACCCGGCAATCCGGGCAACGGACAGCACGCGAGCCGCGGGCGATGAAGGGTTTGATGCTGCGGGCCAGGCGCTCGGCGCGCAGCCGCGCTACGGCGTGGCTCATGCTGGCGAGCCTTTGAAGGAGGAAATGAACACTGCGGTAACTCGGAGTAGACAGAGCGCCAGTCTATCAGAATGACCATGTTTTGCCCGTGCAAGGGCTCCCCTGCGCCCTTATAATCCGCCCTTTGCCGGCCAACACATCCCCGCGCCAGCAGGGTTTCATGGAACGCCGCCTGCCGGCGCATGTCAAAGCGCCAGTCAACGAACCAGGAGAGATTCATGCTGCGTCTTATCGTCCCGACCCTGAGCCTGCTGCTGGCCCTGCCGCTGGCAGCCCAGGCCGCCTCCAAGCAGGATTACGACCTCAACAAAATGCTGCAGAAGGTCGCCAAGGAGAGCAGCGTCGGCACGCCGCGTGCCATCAATGAAGACATCCTCGACCAAGGCTACACGGTCGAGGGCAAGGCGCTGGTCAATCACCTGAGCGTACGTGCCGAGCACGCCGAGCGCATGCAGGCGAACCCTGAGCAGGTGCGTAGCCAGCTGGGCGACAGCGTATGCCGCAACAATGGTTACCGTAACCTGATGTCCAAGGGCGCAGTCATGGTCTATCGCTTCAGCGTCTACAAGACCAACCAGCCGGTCATGGACCAAGCTTTCGATGCAGCCAGTTGCACGGCCGGCAACAAGAGAAAGTAACTAGCTCGGCTGATCCTCATGGGCGCGCCGCGAATCCTCATCGGCGCGCATCTCCGCCAGCATCGCCTGCAGGTAGCGAGACTGGCATTCAAGCAGCCCCAACCTGCGCCGACACTCGGCCTCCAGACTCACATGATGTACCTGAGCTGCATGTTCCAGCTGCTGATACAGCTGCCGGTCTACCTCGATGACCAAGCGATGCATAGGCCACCTCCCCGTCTTCAGCACCTTCGCCATCTCAGTTAACCAAAGCCCTGGGCCCTGTGGCCATGTGCCGACGAGTGGCCACGGTCAATCCGCTTCGGCACGATCAGGGCCGAGGGTCTAGATTGATAGCGAACGCCCAAGAAAAACGAGATGGACTTTTGCGACCTGCAGCACGGCCTTGCAGGCCCACTGCAATGCTCGGGTGGCATGCTCGAGCCACGGCAGCCCGTGACACACGAAGTGTCCAAGAGGTTTTGCTGCAGAAGGAGACGTTGAATGCCTTACCTACCAAATGAACGCCTGTCCAGTTACTTCACAGAAAACGGCATCGACCTGCACCACATCGACGAACAACTCCAGCAGGTGGCTTCCAACAGCCCGAACCTGCCCCTGTACCGCGACATGATACTGACCATCCTGCGCATGGCCCATGACGACAGCGACCGCTGGAGCGCAAAGATCACCCTGCAGGCCCTGCGTGAACTCGACCATTCCTTCCGTACCCTGCAGCGCTACAAGGGCCGTCGCAAGGTTACCGTGTTCGGCTCGGCACGCACGCCACTGGAGCATCCCATGTACGCTCTGGCCCGCGAACTCGGCGCAACCCTGGCTCGCTCCGATCTGATGGTCATTACGGGCGGCGGCGGCGGGATCATGGCGGCGGCCCACGAAGGGGCTGGCAGCGACCATAGTCTGGGTTTCAACATCACCCTGCCCTTCGAGCAACACGCCAATGCCACGGTGGACGGCACCGACAAGCTGCTGTCCTTCCATTTCTTCTTCATTCGCAAGCTGTTTTTCGTCAAGGAAGCCGATGCGCTGGTGCTGTGCCCGGGCGGTTTCGGCACACTCGATGAAGCCCTGGAAGTACTGACACTGATCCAGACCGGCAAGAGCCCCCTGGTGCCGGTGGTATTGCTCGACTCGCCCGGAGGATCGTTCTGGCGCGATTGCCTGGATTTTATTACCCGCCAGTTGGAAGAGAATCGCTATATTCTGCCCACCGACCTCAAGCTGGTGCGCCTGGTACACAGTGCCGACGAAGCGGTGGAGGAAATCAATCAGTTCTACAGCAACTATCACTCCAGTCGCTGGCTGAAGAATCAGTTCGTGATCCGCATGCACCATGCACTGAGCGAAGCAGCGCTATACGACATCCAGGAAGGCTTCGCCGACCTGCGCCTGAGTGGCAAGTATCATCAGCAAGGGGACGGTGGTTTTGAACACGAGGTCGGTGATTTCAGTCACTTGACGAGGCTGACCTTCGCTTTCAATGGTCGTGACCAAGGCAGGCTGCGCGAACTGGTGGACTTCATCAACTTGCCGGAAAACTGGGCCAAGCCACAACCTATGCATACCACACAGCGTGCGCGGGAAGCGTTGAAAGCCAGCTAAAGGACTCAGGGCTCCATCAAGACAAACGACCTCATCGCCGGCAAACCGGCGATGAGGCCATCTCAGTAATCGTCCAGATCTCGCCCGTTGAGCAGACGGCCGATCATGTCCATGGGAAAGCCACGGTAGGCAAGAAACCGCGTCTGCTGGGCGCGACTACGAGGATCATGAGGGCGCTGCCCGGCGAACTTGCGTTGCCACGTGTCCCTGAGTAGCGCTGCCCAGTCCACTTCGCTTTCACGCAGTGCCTGGTCGACGTCGCCACGGTTGAGGCCACGCTGGCCCAATTCCTCGCGGATACGGGCAGGGCCGTAGCCGGAATTGGAGCGGTAACGGATGAAGCTTTCGAGATAGCGGGCTTCACTGAGCAGCCCTTCTTCGGCAAGCCGATCGAGCGCAGGCTCGATCAGCTCATCGGATGCGCCGCGCTGACGCAACTTGCGCGTCAGCTCGACTCGACCATGCTCGCGGCGCGCGAGGAGGTCCATGGCTGCCCGGCGGACCGCGACGGGATTGTCGAGTACGACGGACATACGCGTCTAATTAGTAGCCAGCGTCGGCGTCGGCTACATCGTCAGCGTTGGCATCGGCGGCGGCAGCCTTGCCAGCAGCGGCAACGGCACCCGAATTGAGCAGCTTGTCGCGGATCTGCTTCTCGATTTCGTTGCCGATGGCCGGGTTCTCTTGCAGGTACTTGGCAGCGTTCGCCTTGCCCTGGCCGATCTTGTTGCCTTGGTAGCTGTACCAGGCACCGGATTTTTCCACCAGCCCTTGGGCAACACCCAGGTCGATGATTTCACCGTTGCGGTAGATACCTTTACCGTAAAGGATCTGGAACTCGGCCTGACGGAACGGCGGCGAGACCTTGTTCTTGACGATCTTGACGCGGGTTTCGCTACCGACCACCTCGTCGCCTTCCTTGACCGCGCCAGTACGGCGGATGTCCAGGCGCACCGAAGCGTAGAACTTCAGGGCGTTACCACCGGTGGTAGTCTCCGGGCTACCGAACATGACGCCGATCTTCATACGGATCTGGTTGATGAAGATGACCAGGCAGTTGGCGTTCTTGATGTTACCGGTGATCTTGCGCAGCGCCTGGGACATCAGACGAGCCTGCAGACCCACATGCATGTCGCCCATCTCGCCTTCGATCTCGGCCTTGGGTACCAGGGCCGCCACGGAGTCGACGATGATCACGTCAACGGCGTTGGAGCGCACCAGCATGTCGGTGATTTCCAGAGCCTGTTCACCGGTGTCCGGCTGCGAGACCAGCAGGTCGTCGACGTTGACGCCCAGCTTGCCAGCGTACTCCGGATCGAGGGCGTGCTCGGCGTCGACGAAGGCACAGGTGGCGCCGTTTTTCTGGGCTTCGGCGATGACCGACAGCGTCAGCGTGGTTTTACCCGACGATTCCGGGCCGTAGATCTCGACGATACGGCCTTTTGGCAGGCCGCCGATGCCAAGGGCGATGTCCAGGCCCAGCGAGCCGGTGGAAATGGCCGGGATGGCCGAACGCTCGTGGTCGCCCATGCGCATGACCGCGCCCTTGCCGAATTGGCGTTCGATCTGACCCAGGGCCGCAGCCAAGGCGCGCTTCTTGTTGTCGTCCATTGAAATCCTCACGTGTTCGACTTGGCCCTGACGGCCGGAATACCTGTATAAGTAGCCAGTATTATTCCACAGGCGAGCGCCGAGGCAAACCCCTGTCGTCGATTTACTCGGCACCGAGCTGTAACAAGCCGTCTAACGCGGCGATTACCGTCTGTCGACGCACTGCTTCGCGGTCGCCGTCGAAGTGCCGGCGTTCGCTGCTGACATGGTCGCCATCGGCCCAAGCCAGCCATACGGTGCCCACTGGCTTGTCGGGCGATCCGCCGTCAGGCCCGGCCACGCCGCTCACCGCAACGGCAAAGCGTGCGCCGGTGGCGGCCTGGGCGCCACGGGCCATGGCCTCGACCACTTCCTGGCTGACTGCGCCGACTTGGCCGAACAGGGTCTCGGGGACGTTCAGTTGGCGGGTTTTCTGGCTGTTGGAGTAGGTGATGTAACCGGCCTCGAACCAGGCCGAGCTGCCCGGCACACGGGTGATGGCCTCGGCGATGCCGCCGCCGGTGCAGGATTCGGCGGTGGTGACATGGGCGTTGAGGCGTTGCAGATGTTCGCCCAGGCGGGTGGCGAGAACGGTGATCGGGTCCATGGGTGGAGTCCTTGGGGGGATGGGGTACGGTAGCATTTGGGGTGTGCGATTGAGAAATGTAGCGGCGCCCGAACTGTGGTTCGCGAGGTGTGCACTTGAGAGGTGCAGCGCCACTGAAATCGAGCGCCGCCCGCGCGGCGCTTCGCGGGACAAGCCCGCTCCCACAGTTTGTTGCAACGAACCTATGTCTGATAGGTCATGGTTGTCAGCCTGGTGGGCCCGGCGCGATATTTGTGTTGGCGCAGGGCTCACCACGATATTCGGTGGTGCCGCCAAAGGCGAACAACCCCGGCCTGACAGACATAGGTTCGTTGCAACAAACTGTGGGAGCGGGCTTGTCCCGCGAAGCGCCGCGCGGGCGGCGCTCGATTTCGGCAGCGCTACATTTCTCAAGCGCACACCCTGAACCACCGCCGCTCCGTAAGAAGATTCCGAACCTGGATCCCAATACTTCAGTGGCACAACCATATCGAACTATCCTACGCCCTGTGTCGGATGTCATCTGATAGGCGGGGAAGCACCCCAGGGATAAGGTCACGGTTCGCCCATATGGCGAGCGGCTGTGAGAAGCCGACGTTGCCCCTTACTGCTGTGGCTTTCTGTCATGGTAGCCGTGCGCGTGCAGACTTCGGTCTAGCCGCGAACTCGGGGCGCGGACTTCTCACCTCGCGTACGGCTGCCACCCAAACCGTGAGAAGTGCTTGGTGGCGGTTTTTTGGACCAACCCCGCGGACGATCACCATGAAAAAAATCATCCCTCCCCCCACTGACCTCAATTCCCCTCGCTACACATTTCCACCCTACCTCCCCCGCGAAAAAGCCCTGCTCTACGCAACCAAGCTCATGAAAAGCCTCACCAAAACCAGCAACGACTACCTGAACGCCGAAACCGATGAAGCCGCCACGTCCGCCCTCGACGAACTGGCGATGCGCACCGACCTGTTGGCAGCGGTATTCACCCACCTCCAAAAACTGGAGCGTGCGCGATGAAAACCACGCTCGGCTCCCGCACCACCGCAGGCCAGACCAACTTCTCCGAGCTATACGCCATCCGCCCGGGAATTCCCCTCGATCATGCCTTCTCCGAACTCTCCGCCCTGCTAGGCTGCATCGAGCACCTGACCGAGGAAGCCGAAATGGAAAGCAATCTGATCGCCGGCAGTGCAGCGCGCATCCTCAGCGCCATGGCCAAGGCACTGATCAATGACATGGAGGTAGGTTTCAATTGCGTTGATTGATCGAACTAGGCGCCGCACCGACGGCTCAATCGCCGACAAGCCAGTGCCGACCAAAACGGTTCGACGCAACCGGGAGCCAGCTTGTCGGCAAAGCCATGCGCAAACCAGCATCAATAAACGATGGGTCTCAGCACAAAACCTCCTGAGCCCTCTTCCACAGCTTCAGGCGCTCATCCAAACCATTGAGCCCACCATTGATAAGGCGGGTGATGCGTTTGAACTCGCCTTGGTCCGCCAGCGCATTGAGGCCCCTTGACTGCCAGAACCAAGCCGCCGATTCGCAGGCCCAGCGCGGTTGTTCGAGTAGTTGCGGCTGTTCCAGCAGACGCTCGTCGCCAAAAAGCGCACGGCTGCAAGCCTGGTAGTTGTTACGCCCGGTGACCTGGATCAAACCCCGCCCGCGATAACGCTGCCCATCGCCATCAGCCTGTGGCGTGTTGCCCAGGCGCTGCGCCAGGCTACCGGTATCATAACGGGCCAGGTACTCGTCGCTGCCCAGTTCGCGCACATAACGGAGCTGGCCGGATTCATGACCCACCTGAGCGAGAAAAGCCGCCACTCGCCCCGGCTTGTCGATCTCCCAGCGCGACATGCTGGCATTGAGCGCCGGCAGGAAAACACCCACGACAGATCGGGCATTGGGCAGTATCTGCAGCAGTTGTGATTCGTTGAGCATCCTTGTTTATCTCCTCCGATGGATCAGTGGTCAGCGCCGCTCGGCGCTACTCACGGCTTGCACCTCGCCCGCCTTTCCACCGATGCAGCGCAGCGTGGTACGCGCCAGCCAGACGCGGCGAAAGCGTGTTCCACGAGTCGACCAGCTATGGGACATCGAACCCAGCGGCAAAGCCTTCCCCGGTAACCAACCTCCGTCACCTGCAACGAGGTGAGACCGTTCATCGGTCACGCGGCGCCTCCTCTTCAGACCGCTCCTCCACATGCAACCCAAGGCGTTTGAACGCCCAACGCTCATAGATACCCATGGCAACGTCTGCCCCAGCGACAGCTGTCAGACAGCCGATAGCACTGGCACTCCAGATGGAAAGGCCCAAGGCATAGAGCAGCATCACAGCAGAAACGCCACAGATCACGCAGGCCCCTGAGCGCAATGCCAGGCGGCGCAACAACGACCATCCCTTAACGCCTGCCTTATCTGCGCGCCACATCTCGCCGCTCAGTCCGCCTAGCAATGCCAACCCGATTACCACCCATAGCGGCATCTCCAGTACTGCTTGGGGTTCGTTCATCATTGTTCTATCTCCTCTCTGCAGCCTGCTCTAGACACCGGCGAACGGCGGGACACAAACATGCTTCCGGTAATCGACGATGCCGTGTGTAACAACAGGTGTACGGCCGGCCCAAACTCACATTATGCATCAATGCATAATTGGTCAACGAGTAAAAGGTCATTTCGACGCACGATAAATTGCGAAAATGCATACACACGCCCTGCGTCGCTTGCCCTTAGTGGATTTTCTGGAGGCAAAAAAAAACCGCCGAAGCGGTTTTTTCAGGAAGCCGGGGTCAACGTGCGTACATGCCCCACCAGAACACATGCCCGAGCAAACTGATCTGCTCATCCTGCATCTGCTGGAAGCTGTAGTCCTCGTCGGGATGTTCGTCGCGGTTGAAGCTACGCAGGCGGATGCCAGTGGGCAGGCGGTACACCTGCTTCACACGCAACTGCCCGTTGTGGTTGATGGCGTAGAGATCGCCATCGATGATGTCGCCGATCGAGCACTTGCCGGTGTTCACCCCGACCGTGGCCCCATCGCGCAGCACCGGGAGCATGCTGTTACCCCGCACGGTGACGCATTTGGCGTGGTCGAACTGCACGCCATTATGGCGCAGGCTGCGCTTGCCGAAACGCAAGCGGGCGCGTTCGCTCTCCTCGATGACAAATCTTCCTGATCCGGCTGCCAATTCGACCTCACGAAGGAAAGGCACACTGACCTCGTCGTCCTCGACGGGGGTTTCATCGTCCCACAAGCTGATGTCGCTCAGTTGCGCATGCCCATGCACCGGCCTGGCCTGTTCACGCGTTTCGCCCAGTTCGGCGCGACCGCGCAGTTGATCGGTGCTCACACCGAAATACTCGGCGATTTTCGACACGTGTTTGTCGGAGGGGTCGACGATCTTGCCACTGAGAATCCGTGACAGAGTCGATTGCGGGACGCCCGTGCGCCGGTGCAGCTCCGTCGGGGACAGGCCGTGGCGATCGAGCAGTGCTCTGAGTACGGTTGCTACGTTGCGCTTTTGCATAACGTGCATCATGCAAGCGAACCTCAAGAAATGCAACCATGCATGAATAGGTGATGGGCCGCCGCTCCGTGCCCCTTTGCAGGGAAATCCCTGTAGAATGCGCGGTTCGCAAAATGCCAACCAGATGACCGCTGTAAGGCCCTGAATGTCTGATCTATCCGCACACACCCCGATGATGCAGCAATACTGGAAGCTGAAAAACCAGCATCCAGACCAGCTGATGTTCTACCGCATGGGCGATTTCTACGAGATCTTCTACGAAGATGCGAAGAAAGCCGCAAAACTGCTGGACATCACCCTGACCGCCCGCGGGCAATCGGCGGGCCAGTCGATCCCGATGTGCGGCATCCCATTCCATTCGGTCGAAGGCTACCTGGCCAAGCTGGTCAAGCTCGGCGAATCGGTGGTCATCTGCGAACAGATTGGCGACCCGGCTACCAGCAAGGGTCCGGTGGAGCGCCAGGTGGTGCGTATCATCACCCCTGGCACGGTCAGCGACGAAGCCCTGCTCGACGAGCGCCGCGACAACCTGATCGCCGCCCTGCTGGGTGACGAGCGCCTGTTCGGCCTGGCCGTGCTGGACATCACCAGCGGCAACTTCAGCGTGCAAGAGATAAAAGGCTGGGAAAACCTCCTGGCCGAGCTCGAACGCCTCAACCCGGTCGAGCTGCTGATCCCTGACGACTGGCCCCAGGGCCTGCCCGCGGAAAAGCGCCCAGGTGCGCGCCGTCGTGCGCCGTGGGACTTCGACCGTGACTCGGCGCGCAAGAGTCTGTGTCAGCAGTTCGCCACCCAGGACCTCAAGGGCTTCGGCTGCGACAAGCTGACCCTGGCCATCGGCGCCGCGGGTTGTCTGCTGACCTACGCCAAGGAAACCCAACGTACTGCCCTTCCGCATCTGCGCAGCCTGCGCCACGAGCGCATGGACGATACGGTGATCCTCGACGGCGCCAGCCGGCGCAACCTGGAGCTGGACATCAATCTGGCCGGTGGCCGCGACAACACCTTGCAGTCGGTGATCGACCGCTGCCAGACTGCCATGGCCAGCCGCCTGCTGACCCGCTGGCTGAACCGTCCGCTGCGCGACCTCAAGGTCCTGCAGGCGCGCCAGCAGTCGATCCGTTGCCTGCTCGACGGCTACCGCTTCGAGAAACTGCAACCGCAGCTCAAGGAAATCGGCGATATCGAGCGGATCCTCGCCCGTATCGGCCTGCGCAACGCCCGCCCGCGTGACCTGGCGCGCCTGCGCGATGCCCTCGGGGCGCTGCCGGAGCTGCAGAACGCCATGGCCGAGCTGGAGGCGCCGCACCTGGCACGCCTGGCCGCGATCACCGGCACCTACCCGGAACTGGCCAGCCTGCTGGAACGGGCGATCATCGACAACCCGCCCGCTGTGATCCGTGACGGCGGCGTACTCAAGACCGGTTACGACACTGAGCTCGACGAGCTGCTGGCCATGAGCGAGAACGCCGGCCAGTTCCTCATCGACCTGGAAGCCCGGGAGAAGGCCCGCACGGGCCTGGCCAACCTCAAGGTCGGCTACAACCGCGTGCATGGCTACTATATCGAGCTGCCGACCAAGCAGGCCGAACAGGCGCCGGGCGACTACATCCGTCGCCAGACCCTCAAGGGTGCCGAGCGCTTCATCACTCCGGAGCTCAAGGCTTTCGAGGACAAGGCCCTGTCGGCCAAGAGCCGCGCCCTGGCCCGCGAGAAGATGCTCTACGACGCGCTGCTGGAAAACCTCATCGGCCACCTGGCGCCGCTGCAAGACAGCGCCGCCGCCCTGGCCGAGCTGGACGTGCTCAGCAACCTGGCCGAGCGCGCGCTGAACCTCGACCTGAACTGCCCGACATTCGTCGACGAGCCTTGCCTGCGCATCGACCAAGGTCGCCATCCTGTCGTCGAGCAAGTGCTGACCACGCCGTTCGTGGCCAACGACCTGAGCCTGGACGACAGCACTCGCATGTTGATCATCACCGGCCCGAACATGGGCGGTAAGTCGACCTACATGCGTCAGACCGCGTTGATCGTGTTGATGGCCCATATCGGCAGCTTCGTGCCGGCGGCCCGTTGCGAATTGTCGCTGGTCGACCGCATCTTCACCCGCATCGGTTCCAGCGATGACCTGGCCGGCGGTCGTTCGACCTTCATGGTCGAGATGAGCGAAACCGCCAATATCCTGCACAATGCCACCGACCGCAGCCTGGTGCTGATGGACGAGGTCGGTCGCGGCACCAGCACCTTCGACGGCCTGTCGCTGGCCTGGGCCGCTGCCGAGCGCCTGGCCCAACTGCGCGCCTACACACTGTTCGCCACCCACTACTTCGAACTGACGGTATTGCCCGAAAGCGAACCATTGGTGGCCAACGTGCACCTGAACGCGACCGAGCACAATGAGCGGATCGTCTTCCTGCACCACGTGCTGCCCGGCCCTGCCAGCCAGAGCTATGGTCTGGCTGTGGCGCAACTGGCCGGCGTGCCGGCGCCAGTCATCCAGCGTGCCCGCGAACACCTGGGCCGGCTGGAAACCAGCAGCTTGCCGCATGAGGCCCCGGTGGCCAAGAAAGCCGCCGATGCCCCAAGCGTGCCGCACCAGAGCGACCTGTTCGCCAGCCTGCCTCACCCAGCCATCGAGAAGCTGGGCAAGCTGGCGCTGGACGACATGACCCCGCGTCAAGCTATCGAAACGCTATATCAACTAAAGAACCTGTTATAACGGCGCCCACAACAAGCTGGTAGAATCCGCCGCGGTTTGCTGGTGCTGCAGGCTATTAGCCTGGCCTGCAGCCATTGCCAGTTAGCCGCGCGGCCCTGAGAGGAAGGGCCGCCGCCGTCGCCTGAGGAGAGAACTAGAAATGACCTTCGTCGTCACCGACAACTGCATCAAATGCAAATACACCGACTGCGTGGAAGTCTGTCCGGTGGACTGCTTCTACGAAGGCCCGAACTTCCTGGTCATTCACCCGGACGAGTGCATCGACTGTGCACTGTGCGAGCCTGAATGCCCGGCCCAGGCGATCTTCTCGGAAGACGAGATCCCTGCTGGCATGGAAAACTTCATCGAGCTCAATGCCGAGCTGGCGGAAATCTGGCCGAATATCACCGAGAGAAAAGACGCGCTGCCTGACGCTGAAGAGTGGGATGGCAAGACCGGCAAGATCGCCGATCTGCAGCGCTGATAGCGCAAGCGTATGAAAAAGGCTCGAGAGAGCCTTTTTTCATTTTCGCCAGGCAAAAAAAAGGGGCGGTTTGACCCGCCCACATTTTTTTCCGTAGTCCCTGCTTGTCCTAAACATCGTCCTGATGAAATCGCTTCTTGCGATGTCCTTGGCCTTCATCCGTGAGAGCCTGTGCATGTCCGTGTGCACAGCTCGAATACTAACGAGTTGAATCGGTGCCGCAAACTGCGAAACCTCACAAGACATTACCAGGGACACACTTCCACACATCGAATAAACGCAATACTTTCAAGCACTTAGATTTTCGCGGAATGTGAAAACGGCGATAATTTACTCCTCATCACATAGATGGCTTACACAAAGAGTAAGCAAAGGCTTACATCCAACGCTACAAAGGTAGCGGATGCCATCTTTTAAGCGTCGGCCTCCGGCTTGCTCGGTGCTTGAGCGAGCCCTCCGGGTTTCGATAGCCATGAAAAAGCCCCGCCAAATGACGGGGCTCTTCGACTCCAGCTCGTGTTACTGGAACAGCGATTCGCTGGACAGGCCGTTCTTCTCGAGAATCTCACGCAGGCGCTTGAGCCCCTCTACCTGAATCTGCCGCACGCGTTCGCGAGTCAGGCCGATCTCCAGACCAACATCCTCAAGGGTGCTGCTTTCATGCCCCCGCAGGCCAAAACGACGCACCACCACTTCACGTTGCTTGTCGGTCAGCTCGCCCAGCCACTGATCGATGCTCTGCGACAGGTCATCGTCCTGCAGCAGATCGCAGGGGTCGGTTGGACGATCGTCGGTCAGGGTGTCGAGCAGGGTCTTGTCCGAGTCCGGGCCCAGCGAAACGTCCACCGAAGACACCCGCTCGTTGAGACCCAGCATGCGCTTGACCTCGGCTACCGGCTTTTCCAGCAGCGTGGCGATTTCTTCCGGGGAGGGTTCGTGATCGAGCTTTTGCGTCAGCTCCCGCGCGGCGCGCAGGTAAACGTTGAGCTCCTTGACCACATGAATCGGCAGGCGAATGGTGCGGGTCTGGTTCATGATCGCCCGCTCGATGGTCTGGCGGATCCACCAGGTGGCATAGGTCGAGAAGCGGAAGCCACGCTCGGGGTCGAACTTCTCGACCGCGCGGATCAGACCCAAATTGCCCTCCTCGATCAAATCGAGCAGTGACAGGCCGCGGTTGACGTAGCGGCGGGCGATTTTCACCACCAGGCGCAGGTTGCTCTCGATCATTCGCTTGCGCCCGGCAGGGTCGCCTTTTTGCGAGAGGCGGGCGAAATGCACTTCCTCCTCTGGCGACAGCAGAGGCGAGAAGCCGATCTCGTTGAGATACAGCTGGGTAGCATCGAGTGCCCGGCTGTAATCGATGTACTTGTGCTGCTTGAGCGAAGAGCCTGATTTGGCCCTGGTCCGAACCGAAGGTACAGCAGGTTCGTCTGACACCACATCCGTTTCCAAAACGATGCCCGTCTCCATCAGGAGGACGTCCTCGTCGATGTCAAACTCCGGCGCTTCTTTACTGAGAGCCATTGTTATAGTCCTTTGCTGAGTTCGAACTCAGACTCGAGCGGCGCCTGTCTCCTTGGCATCGCTGGAGCCCGTCCCCTCTACGTCAAAGGAACAGGCCAGGCACAATGGTCAACGACGTGGCAGGAACTGGAGAGGATCGACGGGTTTGCCCTGGCGGCGAATCTCGAAATGCAGCTTCACCCGATCAGTGCCCGTGGACCCCATTTCAGCAATCGACTGCCCTGCCTTGACCTGCTGCCCCTCCCGAACCAAAAGCCTGCGGTTGTGGCCGTAGGCACTGACGTAGGTATCGCTGTGCTTGATGATGATCAGCTCGCCGTAGCCCCTCAAGCCACTCCCGGCGTACACCACCGAACCATCAGACGCAGCAAAAACAGGCTGTCCCAAATCACCGGCGATATCAATGCCTTTATTCAAACTACCGTTTGAAGCGAATTTTCCAATCAGCACACCGTTCGCAGGCCAGGTCCAGCCGCCCACCGCACGCTCCGCGGCGGGTACGGTGGTGACCACCGGCGTGCTGCTCGACGCTGTGGCGGTGGCTGGTTTGCTGGTGGTCGTCGTAGTGGTCCCAGCAGGCCGCCGGGTGACCGTGGTGCGGCTCGATGACGATGGGCTGGACACGACCGTGGTTCGTCCGGATGAACCGCTGCTGAAACGAATCGCTTGGCCCGGACGGATGGTGTATGGCGCCGTGATGCCATTTCGCGCAGCCAGCTCCTTGTAATCCCAGCCATAGCGGAAGGCGATGGAGAACAGCGTATCCCCCGGCTTGACGATGTATTGCCCGGAGGTCACGGTCGGCCGCTTGGGCGCTGCGTTCGAACTGCCGCGGTCGACGACCCGTGCGCCACTGGAGCCGGTGCTCGAACACCCTGCCAACAGGGTCCCCATGGCCAACGCAATCGCCAGAAGCTTGAAACCCGCTCGATCCCTGCGCTGCCGCATGCCTGTGTGACCCACCCGCGCTCCCCTCATGGTGCCAAAAAACGTAAAGACGAAATGAAATGCAATATTGTTGCAATTATAACCAAGCCCATCCGCAAAGGGAGGGTCGTCTGGCCTGGATACCCATGAATACCCTGAAGCCCCCGCCAGATAGACAGGCGGCCGACGCAAGAATTCGCGGCGAGGGCGAAAAAGCCTTGCGACTCAGGCTACTGGGCCGTTGAGCAACGGCACGAAACGCACTGCACCCAGTACCCGTCGTGAGAAGCCGTGCTCCTCGCGCACGATCAACATCAGCTGTTGCACTTCGCCCGCCGGACCGACCGGAATCACCATGCGCCCTCCCGGAGCCAACTGGTCGAGCAACGCCTGGGGTACCTCTGGGGCCACTGCAGTGACGATGATGCCGTTATAGGGCGCCAGGGCAGGCCAACCCTCGCAACCATCGCCCCAACGGAATACCACGTTACGCAAGTTGAGCTCGACCAGACGCTCTTTCGCGCGGTCTTGCAGGACCTTGATCCGCTCCACCGAGAACACCCGTTCCACCAACTGGGCGAGGATCGCGGTCTGGTAGCCGGAGCCGGTACCGATTTCCAGCACCTTGTCCAGCGGACCGGCTTCGAGCAGCAGTTCGCTCATGTGCGCGACCATGAACGGCTGAGAGATGGTCTGGTTATGGCCGATCGGCAGCGCGGTGTCTTCATAGGCCCGGTGCGCCAGGGCCTCGTCGACGAAGAGATGCCGAGGGGTGCGGCGGATGACCTCGAGCACCTTGGGGTTCGAAACGCCCTCCTCGCACAGACGTTGAATCAACCGCTCCCGGGTCCGCTGGGAGGTCATGCCGATGCCGCGCCGCAGCAGATCGTCCTGTTCGCGCATCAGAGCACGCCCTCCAGCCAACCATCGAGTTGTTCGAAAGCATCGTTGAAGGTGCGGTCCAATTGCAGCGGGGTAATCGAGACGTAGCCCTGCATCACCGCGTGGAAGTCAGTGCCCGGCCCTCCGTCCTCGGCATCGCCGGCCACAGCGATCCAGTAGCCTTCCTTGCCTCGCGGGTTGACCACCTTGGTCGGCGCCGCAGCACGGGCGCGGTGGCCCAGACGGGTGAGCTGGATGCCGCGGATGTGCTCGAGCGGCAGGTTGGGAATGTTGACGTTGAGCACGGTGCGCGCCGGCAATTGCAGGCGCGCTTGCGCTTCGACCAGACGGCGGGCGATATAAGCCGCCGTCGGCAGGTTGTCCGGCTGACGCGAGAGCAACGAGAAGGCCAGCGAGGTACCGCCCAGGAAGCGGCCTTCCAGGGCGGCGGCGACGGTGCCGGAATACAGCACGTCATCGCCCAGGTTAGCCCCCAGGTTGATGCCCGACACGACCATGTCCGGCGTCTCGGCCAACAGACCGTTCAGCCCCAGGTGCACGCAATCGGTCGGCGTGCCGTTGAGGCTGATGAAACCGTTGGCCAAGGCCTGCGGGTGCAGTGGCCGATCCAGGGTCAGCGAACTGCTGGCGCCGCTCTTGTCTTGATCCGGGGCAATTACCGAACACTCGGCATAATCCGCCAGCGCAGCGTGAAGCGCGGCGAGGCCAGGTGCGGTAACACCGTCGTCATTCGAAATCAGAATACGCATGGGCTGTCCGTCTGCCCTGCCGGCACCAGATCGACGAGTTCGCGCACCACGACGGTGGCGAAGCATCCGGCCGGAAGGACGAATTCCAGTTGCAGGATATCAGGCTCTGGATAATGCCACGTCAAGCCGCCAATAGGGAGCCGCAGGATGCGTCGTTCGTGAACCATTCCCGCTTGCGCCAGCCACTGACACAACTGCGGGTGCCGATCGCCAACCGCCGATTCCAGCGCCCCGGGGGCGCCGCAGGTCGCTACTGAGCCTTCGCCCCAAAGCGGACCCGTCGGGTGCAGGTCGAGAATCGCCAGGCGCGGATCGCTGCATTCCTGCTCGCCTGCAGGAAAGAAACTACGACTGGTGGTGAACGCCAACAAGTCGCCGACCTGGGCTATCTGCCAGCTACCGTCGGCCACACGCGCCGCCAGCACCTGGTTGAACAGATAGCTGCGCGCCGCCGAAAGCAGCCGCGAACGTACATTGCGTTGTTCTGGCAGCGCCTTGCGGCTTGCCCAATCGAGGGCATCATGGACGTTGCCGCCGGCATGGCCGAAGCGCTGGCTACCAAAATAGTTCGGCACGCCTTGCGCCTTGAGGCTTTCCAAGCGGGCATCCAGCGCTGCATGATCCGCTGTCAAGCCGGTCAAACGCAGCGTGAAGCCGTTGGCCGAATGGGCGCCACGTTGCAGCTTGCGCAGGTGGCGAACCTGCTTGAGCACACGCAGGCTGGCATCCTCGGCACGGGACAGGTCGGGGTCGGCCTTGCCAGGCAGGTGCAAGCTGAACCACTGGCGGGTCAGCGCCTGACGATCCTTGAGCCCGGCGTAGCTGATCGCTCGCACCGGTACGCCAGCGGCTCGTGCCAGCCGGCGCGCCGCTTCCTCGGTATTGAGGTCTCGCTTCTCGACCCACAGCCACAGATGCTCGCCCTGGCCGGAGAGCGGGATGTCGAGCACTTCGTCGACCTGGAAGTCCTCGGCCACCGCCTTGAGTACCGCGGTCCCCAGCGACCCGCCCGACGCACGCGGGCCCAGCAGTTCCAGTTCGGTCATGCGGGCAGCAGCAGGGCGACCGCATGCACGGCGATGCCCTCCTCGCGACCGGTGAAGCCAAGCTTCTCGGTGGTGGTGGCCTTGACGTTGACCTGGTCGAGTTCGACCTGCAGGTCTTCGGCGATGGCTCGGCGCATGGTGTCGATGTGCGGGGCCATTTTCGGCGCCTGGGCGACGATGGTGGCATCGACGTTGCCGACCTTCCAGCCCTTGGCCGCGACGATACCTACCACGTGACGCAGCAGCACGCGGCTGTCGGCACCCTTGAACTGCGGGTCGGTGTCGGGGAAATGCTTGCCGATATCGCCCAACGCAGCGGCGCCGAGCAAGGCATCACTCAGGGCATGCAACAGCACGTCACCGTCGGAATGGGCCAGCAGGCCGTATTTGTGGGGGATACGCACCCCACCCAGGGTAATGAAATCACCGTCGCAGAAACGGTGCACATCGTAGCCGTGGCCAATACGCATAGAAAAACGCCCTGATTGAGTCAGGGCGTGATTCTACCTGCATTTGGAGCTGCAAGCTGCAAGCTGCAAGCCTTAAGAAAAATCGGGGCGATGTGCAACCTGCTCTTTCTTGCAGCTTGAAGCTTGCCGCTCTGAACTTACACCCGCCCCAGGGCCTCCGCATGGTGGCGCAGGTGCTCATCGATGAAGCTGGCGATGAAGTAGTAGCTGTGGTCATAGCCTGGCTGCATGCGCAGGGTCAGTTCATGACCGCCCTTGCGTGCAGCCTGCTCCAGCGCTTGCGGCTTGAGCTGCTTGTCGAGGAAGTCATCGCGGTCGCCCTGGTCGACCAGCAGCGGCGGGCACTGGCCTGCCGGCGCCTCGGCCAACAACACGCTGGCGTCCCATTCGCGCCAGCGTGCGCGGTCTTCACCCAGGTAACGGCTGAACGCCTTCTCCCCCCACGGGCAGTCCATCGGGTTGCTGATCGGCGAGAACGCCGATACCGAACGGTAGCGCCCTGGGTTGCGCAAGGCGCACACCAACGCGCCGTGGCCACCCATGGAATGGCCGCTGATGCTGCGCTGGTCGGAGGCCGGGAAATGCGCCTCGATCAGTGCCGGCAGCTCCTGCACCACGTAGTCGTGCATACGATAGTGCTGCGCCCAGGGTTGCTGGGTTGCGTTGAGATAGAAGCCCGCGCCGAGGCCGAAGTCATAGGCGCCATCGGGGTCGCCAGGCACCTGGTCGCCGCGCGGGCTGGTGTCTGGCGCCACGATGATCAAACCCAGCTCGGCAGCCAGGCGCTGGGCGCCGGCCTTCTGCATGAAGTTCTCGTCGGTGCAGGTAAGGCCGCTGAGCCAGTACAGCACAGGCAGCTTCTCGCCTTGTTCGGCCTGCGGAGGCAGATAGACGGCGAACACCATGTCGCAGCCCAGCACCTTGGAGTGATGCCGGTAACGCTTGTGCCAGCCGCCGAAGCTCTTCTGGCAAGAGATGTTATCCAGGCTCATGACAGACCTCAGAAGTGGATCACGCTACGGATGCTCTTGCCTTCGTGCATCAGGTCGAAGGCTTTGTTGATGTCCTCCAGGCCCATGGTGTGGGTGATGAAGGTATCCAGCGGGATCTCGCCCTTCTCGGACATTTCCACATAGCTCGGCAGCTCGCTGCGGCCACGCACGCCGCCGAACGCCGAACCGCGCCAGACGCGACCGGTCACCAGCTGGAACGGACGGGTGGAGATTTCCTGGCCGGCCCCGGCCACGCCGATGATCACCGATTCGCCCCAACCCTTGTGGCAGCATTCCAGGGCCGCACGCATCAGCTGTACGTTGCCGATGCACTCGAACGAGAAGTCCACCCCGCCGTCGGTGAGGTCGACGATGACTTCCTGGATCGGACGATCGTATTCCTTGGGATTGATGCAATCGGTAGCGCCCAACTGGCGGGCGATTTCGAACTTGGCCGGGTTGATGTCGATGGCGATGATGCGCGAGGCCTTGGCCTTGACCGCACCGATAATCGCCGACAGACCGATGCCGCCCAGGCCGAAGACGGCCACGGTATCACCAGGCTTGACCTTGGCGGTGTTGAGCACCGCGCCGATGCCGGTGGTGACACCGCAACCGAGCAGACAGACTTTCTCCAGAGGGGCTTCCTTCTGAATCTTGGCCACGGAGATTTCCGGCAGCACCGTGTACTCGGAGAAGGTCGAGGTGCCCATGTAGTGGAACAGTTGCTGGCCTTTATAGGAGAACCGGGTGGTGCCATCGGGCATCAGGCCCTTGCCCTGGGTCGCGCGGATCGCCTGGCACAGGTTGGTCTTGCCCGAGAGGCAGAACTTGCACTTGCCGCATTCGGGGGTGTACAGCGGAATGACATGGTCGCCGACAGCCACCGAGGTCACGCCCTCGCCCACTGCTTCGACGATCGCACCGCCTTCGTGACCCAGGATCGACGGGAAGATGCCTTCCGGATCGGCACCCGACAGGGTGTACGCATCGGTGTGGCAGACACCGCTGGCGACCACGCGCAGCAGCACCTCGCCGGCCTTGGGCATGGCCACGTCGACTTCGACGATTTCCAGGGGTTTCTTGGCCTCGAAGGCAACGGCAGCACGGGACTTGATCATCGGCGGTCTCCATTCAGATAGATGAAATCGAACCACCAGTGTAATTCAGCATCATTTGAGGAATAATCGGGGCCAAGACAAAACATTATTGCCGCACAGGGATAATCCATGATCAGTCGCTGGGAGGGTATCGACGAATTCGTCGCGGTGGCCGAGGCGGGTCAGTTCACCGCTGCCGCCGAGCGTCTCGGCGTGTCGTCTTCGCACATGAGCCGGCAGATCGCCCGGCTCGAAGAGCGTTTGCAGACCCGCCTGCTATACCGTAGTACCCGACGCGTGACCCTGAGCGAGGCTGGGCAGACCTTCTTGCAGCATTGCCAGCGCCTGCAGGATGGTCGAGATGAGGCCCTGCGCGCCATCGGCGACCTGGCCAGCGAACCCAAGGGCCTGCTGCGCATGACCTGCGCGGTGGCTTACGGTGAGCGCTTCATCGTCCCGCTGGTGACACGCTTCATGGCGTCGTACCCACAGCTGCGGGTCGACGTGGAACTGAGCAACCGCACGCTCGATCTGGTTCACGAAGGCATGGACCTGGCCATTCGCCTGGGCCGTTTGCAGGATTCTCGGTTGGTGGCCACCCGCCTGGCGCCACGGCGCATGTATCTGTGCGCCTCCCCCGACTACCTCGAGCGCTACGGCCGGCCCCACAGTCTGTCGGAGCTGGCACGGCACAACTGCCTGGTGGGCAGCACGGACTTGTGGGCGTTGCAGCAAGATGGCCGGGAAATCAGCCAACGGATTCAGGGCAACTGGCGCTGCAACAGCGGCCAGGCGGTGCTGGATGCGGCGCTGCAGGGAATGGGCTTGTGCCAGTTGCCGGACTACTACGTGCTTGAGCATTTGCACAGTGGGGCATTGGTATCGTTGCTCGAAGCCCATCAGCCGCCCAATACCGCGGTTTGGGCGCTGTATCCGCAGCAGCGGCACCTGTCGCCGAAGGTCAGGCGCCTGGTGGATCATCTGAAGCAGGGGTTGGCGGGGCTGCCGGAGTATCGGCTCAGCTGATGTGCTGGCGCTATCGGCCTCTTCGCAGGTAAACCCGCTCCCACAGGACCAGCACAAACCTTGAATCCCGTAGTACACCTGTGGGAGCGAGCTTGCCCGCGAAGGGGCCACTGGGGAACACGACGATCAGCTACGCGCTGACCAACGCTGGCGCAACCACTCCAGGTCTTCCGGACGCGTGACCTTGATGTTGTCGCTGCGCCCTTCGACCAGCCGCGGAGCCAGTCCAGTCCACTCGATGGCGGACGCTTCGTCGGTGACCACCACATCGGCTACCAGGCACTCGGCCAGCGCACGGTGCAAGGTCCCCAGGCGGAACATCTGCGGCGTATAGGCCTGCCAGATGGTGCTGCGGTCCACCGTCGCACTGACCCGTCCATTGCCGTCGGCCCGCTTGAGCGTGTCGCGAGCCGGCACTGCCAGTAGTCCACCCACGGGGTCATCAGCCAGTTCTGATAACAAGCGGTCCAGATCACTGCGCGCGAGGTTCGGCCGCGCCGCGTCGTGCACCAGCACCCAGTCGCTGTCCGCAGCGCCCTGTTCATGCAATACCAGCAAGGCATTGAGCACCGAATCGGCACGCTCTCGCCCGCCAGGAGCTCGCTGGATACGTGGATCGCTGGCAGAGCGCAGACCCGGCCAGTAAGGATCATCGGCGGCAAGGCTGACCACCACGCCCCTGAGCGACGGATGGTCGAGAAAACAGTCGAGGCTATGCTCGATCAAGGTCTGCCCGCCCAGTTGCAGGTACTGCTTGGGACGGTCGGCAGCCATGCGGGCACCCACGCCCGCAGCAGGAATCACGGCCCAGAAGGCCGGTAGCGTTTCACTCATTTTTGCGGCAGCTGGAAGAGGGTTTCGCCCTCTTTGACCATTCCCAATTCATGGCGAGCCCGTTCTTCGACGGTCTCCATGCCTTTCTTCAATTCCAACACCTCGGCGTAGAGCACGCGGTTACGCTCCAGCAGCCGCTCGTTCTCGGCATGCTGTTCGTCGATCTGCTGCTTGAGCTCGGCCACTTGCGCCAGGCTGCCGTTACCGACCCAGAGGCGGTATTGCAGACCACCGAGCAGCAGGAGCAGGACAAGAAACAACCAATAGGGACTGCGCATCAAGGTATCCAGGTTAAAGACCGCCGCACACGGACGTCATATAGCACGAAGCCTGGCCGAGGCCAGGCTTCGTTGACAGAAACCCGCATGAAGCGTCGGAAATCTCAGTATGAAATGTCCGACAGCCTCGGCAGCTGTCTTTTTACCATCTCTTGCTTAGCCGCGAAACTCGGCGCGACCACGGTACACCGCCTTGGCACCCAGTTGCTCTTCGATGCGCAGCAGCTGGTTGTACTTGGAAACGCGGTCAGAACGGCACAGCGAACCGGTCTTGATCTGGCCGGCAGCGGTACCAACGGCCAGGTCGGCGATGGTCGAATCTTCGGTTTCGCCGGAACGGTGCGAGATGACTGCAGTGTAGCCTGCGGCCTTGGCCATCTGGATGGCTTCCAGGGTTTCGGTCAGCGAGCCGATCTGGTTGAACTTGATCAGGATCGAGTTACCGATGCCCTTCTCGATGCCTTCCTTGAGGATCTTGGTGTTGGTCACGAACAGGTCGTCGCCGACCAGTTGCACCTTGGCACCGATCTTGTCGGTCAGAATCTTCCAGCCAGCCCAGTCGGACTCGTCCAGACCGTCTTCGATGGAGATGATCGGGAAGCGCTCGGTCAGGCCTTTCAGGTAATCGGCGAAGCCTTCGGCATCGAACGACTTGCCTTCACCGGACAGGTTGTACTTACCGTCTTCGTAGAATTCCGAAGCCGCGCAGTCCAGCGCCAGGGTCACATCGGTGCCCAGCTTGTAGCCGGCTTTTTCCACGGCTTCGGCGATGGCGCCCAGGGCGTCTTCGTTGGAAGCCAGGTTCGGTGCGAAACCACCCTCGTCACCCACCGCGGTATTCAGGCCGCGAGCCTTCAGTACAGCCTTGAGGTGATGGAAGATCTCGGTGCCCATGCGCAGGCCGTCGGAGAAGGTCTTGGCGCCGACCGGCTGAACCATGAACTCCTGGATGTCGACGTTGTTGTCGGCGTGCTCGCCGCCGTTGATGATGTTCATCATCGGAACCGGCATCGAGTATTGGCCCGGAGTGCCGTTGAGATTGGCGATGTGCGCGTACAGCGGCAGGTCCTGGTCCTGGGCGGCGGCCTTGGCAGCAGCCAGCGACACGGCCAGGATGGCGTTGGCGCCCAGCTTGGCCTTGTTCTCGGTACCGTCCAGTTCGATCATGGCGCGGTCCAGGGCCTTCTGGTCGGAAGGATCCTTGCCCAGCAGCAGGTCACGGATTGGACCGTTGATGTTGCCGACGGCTTTCAGCACGCCCTTGCCCAGGTAACGGCTCTTGTCGCCATCACGCAGCTCCAGCGCTTCGCGCGAGCCGGTGGAAGCACCGGACGGCGCGCAGGCGCTACCGATGATGCCGTTGTCGAGCAGTACATCGGCTTCCACGGTGGGGTTGCCACGCGAATCGAGAACTTCACGACCTTTGATGTCGACGATCTTTGCCATTGTTGTAAGCACTCCAGAATTGACGAAAACAACGCAGCTTGGGAAATCCTTGCTTCACCAGGCGGTAGCACGCGGCAGGCAGGCCTGATGAACAGGCCCCCTGACCGGCAGGTCAGGGGGAAACGGGCGGTACTTTACCCGAGAATTGAGGTTTACGCGGTTTCTACCGTCGGAAAACTCTTGACCAGGTCGTCCAGTTGCTTGAGCTGGGCCAGGAATGGCTCCAGTTTATCCAGGCGCAGCGCGCATGGACCGTCGCACTTGGCGTTGTCCGGGTCGGGGTGCGCTTCGAGGAACAGACCGGCCAGGCCCTGGCTCATGCCAGCCTTGGCCAGGTCGGTGACCTGGGCACGGCGGCCACCGGCGGAGTCGGCGCGGCCACCCGGCGTTTGCAGGGAATGGGTCACGTCGAAGAACACCGGATACTCGAACTGCTTCATGATGCCGAAGCCGAGCATGTCCACCACCAGGTTGTTGTAACCGAAGCTGGAACCACGCTCGCACAGGATCAGTTGATCGTTACCGGCCTCCACGCACTTGGCCAGGATGTGTTTCATCTCCTGGGGGGCGAGGAACTGGGCTTTCTTGATGTTGATCACCGCGCCGGTCTTGGCCATGGCCACCACCAGGTCGGTCTGGCGCGACAGGAAGGCCGGCAACTGGATGATGTCGCACACCTTGGCCACCGGTTCGCACTGGTAAGGCTCGTGGACGTCGGTGATCACCGGCACGTTGAAGGTCCGCTTGATCTCCTCGAAGATCTTCAGGCCTTCTTCCATGCCAGGGCCACGGTACGAGGTGACCGACGAACGGTTGGCCTTGTCGAAGCTGGCCTTGAACACGTAGGGGATACCGAGCTTCTCGGTGACGCGCACGTACTCTTCGCAGACTTTGAGGGCCAGGTCGCGGGACTCCAGCACGTTCATGCCGCCGAACAGCACGAATGGCTTGTCGTTGGCGATCTCGATGTTACCGACGCGAATGATCTTCTGGGTCATGGATCAGGCCTTGTTCTTCTGTGCCAGAGCTGCCTTGACGAAGCCGCTGAACAGCGGGTGGCCGTCACGCGGGGTCGAGGTGAACTCAGGGTGGAACTGGCAGGCGACGAACCATGGGTGATCCTTGGACTCGACCACTTCGACCAGCGCGCCATCCTCGGAGCGACCGGATACCACCAGGCCAGCCTCAACCAACTGCGGCAGCAGGTTGTTGTTGACCTCGTAACGGTGGCGGTGACGCTCGGTGATGATGTCCTTGCCGTAGCATTCGTGCACCTTGGAACCGGCCGCCAGCTGGCAGTCCTGTGCGCCCAGGCGCATGGTGCCGCCCAGGTCGGACGCTTCGGTACGGGTCTCGACGGCACCGGTGGCATCGGCCCACTCGGTGATCAGACCGACCACCGGATGGCCGCTGTTGCGGTCGAACTCGGTGGAGTTGGCGTCTTTCCAGCCCATCACGTTACGGGCGAACTCGATCACGGCCACCTGCATGCCCAGGCAGATACCCAGGTAAGGCACCTTGTTCTCACGGGCGTACTGCACCGCGGTGATCTTGCCCTCGACGCCGCGCAGGCCGAAACCGCCCGGGACGAGGATCGCATCGGCACCTTCGAGCAGGCTGGTGCCCTGGTTCTCGATGTCTTCGGAGTCGATGTAGCGCAGGTTGACTTTGGTGCGGTTGGTGATGCCGGCGTGGCTCATCGCTTCGATCAGCGACTTGTACGCATCCAGCAGCTCCATGTACTTACCGACCATGGCGATGGTGACTTCTTGCTCGGGATTGAGCTTGGCATCGACGACCTTGTCCCACTCGGACAGGTCGGCGCTGTTGCACTGCAGGCCGAAGCGCTCGACGACGAAGTCATCCAGGCCCTGAGCGTGCAGCACGCCAGGAATCTTGTAGATGGTATCGACGTCTTCCAGGGAGATCACCGCACGCTCTTCGACGTTGGTGAACAGCGCGATCTTGCGACGCGAGGAAGCATCGACCGGGTGGTCGGAACGGCAGATCAGCACGTCAGGCTGCAGGCCGATGGAGCGCAGCTCCTTGACCGAGTGCTGGGTCGGCTTGGTCTTGGTCTCGCCAGCGGTGGCGATGTACGGGACCAGGGTCAGGTGCATCAGCATGGCACGCTTGGAGCCCACTTCGACACGCAGCTGGCGGATCGCCTCGAGGAACGGCTGCGACTCGATGTCACCCACGGTACCGCCGATCTCGACCAGGGCCACGTCGGCATCGCCGGCGCCCTTGATGATGCGGCGTTTGATTTCGTCGGTGATGTGCGGGATGACCTGGATGGTCGCGCCCAGGTAATCACCACGGCGCTCCTTGCGCAGCACGTGCTCGTAGATACGGCCGGTGGTGAAGTTGTTGTTCTGGGTCATGGTGGTGCGGATGAACCGCTCATAGTGGCCCAGGTCGAGGTCGGTCTCGGCGCCGTCGTGGGTGACGAACACCTCACCGTGCTGGAACGGGCTCATGGTGCCCGGGTCGACGTTGATGTACGGATCCAGCTTGAGCATGGTGACCTTGAGCCCCCGCGCTTCCAGGATGGCCGCCAGGGAAGCCGAGGCAATGCCTTTCCCCAATGAAGAAACAACACCGCCCGTGACGAATATGTAGCGCGTCATGAAAAACCCTAGAAGTCTGCGTTAAGGCGGCCAGCGCCGCCGGAGAAAGCGAAGGAAGGCCGAAGCCCCCGATCACCTGCGTCAATCACAGTGCATCTCGAAAAACTGCCGCGTCTGTACAGACCAGGGGCATCCCCGGCATGGAGCTCGCTCGTCATTTTAAGATTCAGCCCAGCAAAAAACTGCTTGGTAATCGGCAACTCCTGTGTTTTCGCGGAACCCACAGAAGCTGTATCAAGAAGGGAGGGTAGTCTACCCGAATGTACCCTTCAGCTCAAACCTTGCGCGTTCGTCGGCAACTGCCATTCCAGTTGGCAATCGGCCTGCGCCAGGCCCGGCAGGTTGGCGACTGCCAGCAGACGACCGCCCTGGTACAGCAATGGCAGGCGCGGACGCAGAAAATGCGGCACCTGCAACTCGTTGAGCAGGCGCTTGAGGTCGCGCCGGCCGCGCCCAGGCAGATCGAGCACCTCGCCACCCTGGCGGTAGGCGATATACAGGTCGGCCACAGGCTGGGCCGCGTGAAGGCGCACGCTGCCGTTACCGGGCAGGCTCAGCGCGATGCTTGGGTCTGACCAGCCATGACGGCCTTCGACAGGGCGTAACCAATCGCCACTCAACCACCAGACCCGGCCATGGCTACGCATCAGTTGGCCATCGGCCAGGCACCACACGGGGCATGCATCGGCAGCGGCATCACGCAGGTCGCCCCAGCCCGCCCAATGGCGCGCATCAGGTAACCGGGTGCGGCGACGCAGCCAGTATTGCAGAGCGTTACGCTGGCGCGCCGGGGACAGTTCAGCGAGTGTGGCCAGGTCGAGCGAGTCCAGGCCCAGCCACAGTGTCGGAGCTCCCACCTTGGCCACGGCCAGATCGCCTTCGGCCAGTTCGTCGAGCAGGCCAAGCGCCTCGTCCAGGTGTTCAGCTGTACGCGCCATGCTCTGTGCCGCCTGTGGCCAGCGCTGCCGCATCACCGGCAGCACCTCACCGCGCAGGTAATTGCGGGCGAAGCGTGTGTCGCTGTTGGAGGGGTCGTCGATCCAGTTCAGGCCGCGGGCCTGGGCATGATCCTGCAACTGTTCCCGACTCATCGAGAGCAACGGCCTGACCAGGCTGCCCTGCCCCAGCGGGCGCTGCAACGGCATACCGGCCAGGCCGCGCAGGCCAGCGCCGCGCAGCAGGCGAAAGAGCAAGGTCTCGGCCTGGTCGTCGCGGTGCTGGGCGGTGAAAACGACGTCACCGGGTTTCATGACCTGCTCGAACGCGGCGTAGCGCGCCTCGCGGGCAGCCTGTTCGAGACTGGCAGCGGAAGCTACCCGGACGTGGATGACCTGGAGCGGAATGCCAAGTGCGTCGCAGACCGACTGGCAGTGCGCGGGCCATGCGTCAGCGGCGGGTTGCAGGCCGTGATGAATGTGAAGGGCACGCAGCGGCGGGGTGGCCTGGTTGCGGGCGTGGTCGGCCAGCAGGTGCAATAGGACGGTGGAGTCGAGGCCGCCGGAGAAAGCGATGTACCAGGTGGGGGCGTTGAGCCAGGGGGTGAGATCAATCATCAGGACCTCGAACGATTCGATAGCGCATTCGCGGACAAGCCCGCTCTCACAAAATCTGCGCTGCACCAGAGGCTTGCGCTGTACCTGTGAGAGCGGGCTTGCCCGCGAATGGGCCGCGGTGCGGCCCGGCGATCTATCAGACGCCGTAGCTCATCAGTCGCTCGTAGCGACGGGCCAGCAATGCGTCATTGTCGAACTTGCCCAGCATGTCCAGCTGCTCGACCAGGTCGGCACGGATGCTTTCGGACATCTTCGCCGGATCACGGTGGGCGCCGCCCAGCGGCTCCTGGATGACCTTGTCGACGATGTTCAGGCTCTTCAGACGCTCGGCGGTGATACCCATGGCCTCGGCGGCATCGGCGGCCTTGTCGGCAGTCTTCCACAGGATCGAAGCGCAGCCTTCCGGCGAGATCACCGAGTAGGTTGAGTACTGCAGCATGTTCAGCTGGTCGCACACGCCAATGGCCAGTGCTCCGCCGGAACCGCCCTCGCCGATCACGGTGGCGATGATCGGGGTCTTCAGCCGCGCCATGACACGCAGGTTCCAGGCGATGGCCTCGCTCTGGTTACGCTCTTCGGCGTCGATGCCCGGATAGGCACCCGGGGTGTCGATGAAGGTCAGAATCGGCATCTTGAAGCGCTCGGCCATTTCCATCAGGCGGCAGGCCTTGCGGTAGCCTTCAGGACGCGGCATACCGAAGTTGCGGCGCACCTTCTCGCGCACTTCCCGGCCCTTCTGGTGGCCGATGACCATGACCGGCTTGCCGTCCAGGCGAGCGGTCCCCCCGACGATGGCAGCATCATCGGAGAAGTGGCGGTCACCGTGCAGCTCTTCGAACTCGGTGAAGATGTGCTCGAGGTAGTCCAGGGTGTAGGGACGACGTGGGTGACGAGCCAGACGGGCGATCTGCCAACTGGTCAGGTTGCCGAAGATGCTTTCGGTAAGGGTGTTGCTCTTGTCTTGCAGACGGGCAATCTCATCGCTGATGTTCAGCGAGTTGTCGTTGCCCACCAGGCGCAGCCCTTCGATCTTGGCTTGCAGGTCGGCAATCGGCTGTTCGAAATCGAGGAAATTCGGGTTCATAGGCATCCGTCTTGGGTCTACGGCCAGGCGGCCGGCCGGTTGATCCGTTTGGCGCCCTACCTTAAGGGATCAGGCGCATTCAGGTCGAGATTAAAATTCGTCGGTTCAACGATATTGCAGGAAGACGTTCTCACGTCCGAACTGGTCACGCAGCGCCTGAATCAGGCCATCGGCCGGGTCGATCGACCATTCATCGGAGAACTGCAACATCGCTTTGGCATCGCTGCCGGTGTATTCGAGCGTGATCGGGCAGCCACCGCGGTGGCGGGTGATCAACTCACCCAGCCAGCTCAGGCGGTCGCCCTTGAGCGCATCGTGCGCCACTTTCAGGCGCAGGCTTTCGGCGAGCTTGGTGCGGGCATCCTCCATGGTCATCACTTGTTTCACCCGCAGGCGCAGGCCGCCGGAGAAGTCGTCGTTACTGACCTCGCCCTCGACCACCACCATGGCGTCGGTCTGCAGCAGTGCCTGGGCGGCCATGAAGGCATCGGCGAACAGCGAGGCCTCGATGCGCCCAGAGCGGTCATCGAGGGTGACGAAGCCCATTTTGTCGCCCTTCTTGTTCTTCATCACCCTTAAGGCAATGATCATGCCGGCCACCGTCTGAGTCTCGCGTGAAGGCTTGAGGTCGATGATGCGCTGGCGGGCGAAGCGACGAATCTCGGTTTCGTATTCGTCGATCGGGTGACCGGTCAGATACAGCCCCAGGGTGTCCTTCTCGCCTTTGAGGCGCTCCTTGAGGGTCAGCTCACGCACCTTGCGGTGGTTGGCATAGACATCGGCGTCCGCCTCCTCGAACATGCCACCGAAGAGGTCGATGTGGCCACTGTCGGCAGTGCGGGCGGTCTGTTCTGCAGCCTTGATGGCCTCGCCCAGGGCCGAAAGCAGCGTCGCCCGGTTACGGTCGATGTTGGCGTGGTAGGCCTTGATCTCGTCGTGGAAGTGCGGCCCCAGGCGATCAAGCGCACCGCTGCGCACCAACGCATCGAGGGTCCGTTTGTTGACCCGCTTGAGGTCGATGCGCTCGCAGAAGTCGAACAGATCCTTGAACGGCCCTCCTTGGGCGCGAGCCTCGACGATCGCCTCTACCGGCCCCTCACCGACCCCCTTGATCGCCCCCAGTCCATAGACGATGCGGCCATCGTCGTTGACGGTGAACTTGAAGTCGGAGAAGTTCACGTCCGGCGCATCGAGGCGCAGCTTCATGCTGCGCACTTCCTCGACCAGCACGACGACCTTGTCGGTGTTGTGCATATCCGCCGAAAGCACCGCCGCCATGAACGGCGCCGGGAAATGGGTCTTGAGCCAGGCGGTCTGGTACGACACCAGCCCGTAGGCAGCGGAGTGAGATTTGTTGAAGCCGTAGCCGGCGAATTTTTCTACCAGGTCGAAGATGTTACCGGCTAGCTCCGCATCGATATTGTTGTTGGCACAACCCTCGATGAAGCCTCCGCGCTGCTTGGCCATTTCCTCTGGCTTTTTCTTACCCATGGCCCGACGCAGCATGTCCGCGCCACCCAAGGTGTAACCGGCCATGACCTGGGCGATCTGCATGACCTGTTCCTGATACAGGATGATGCCGTAGGTCGGCGCCAGCACCGGCTGCAAGCCTTCGTACTGATAATCGGGGTGCGGATAGGCCAGCTCGGCACGGCCGTGCTTGCGGTTGATGAAGTCGTCCACCATGCCTGATTGCAGCGGTCCGGGGCGGAACAGTGCCACCAGTGCGATGAGGTCTTCCAGACAGTCGGGCTTGAGCTTCTTGATCAGCTCCTTCATGCCACGCGACTCGAGCTGGAACACCGCGGTGGTCTCGGCCTTCTGCAGCAGTTCGTAGGTCTTGCGGTCGTCCAGCGGAATGAAGTCGATATTGACGTCGGGCAGGTTCTTCTTGGCCTGCTCGCGGTTGATGATTTCCATCGCCCACTTGATGATGGTCAGCGTACGCAGGCCAAGGAAGTCGAACTTCACCAGGCCGGCGGCCTCGACGTCGTCCTTGTCGAACTGGGTCACCAGACCGCCGCCCTCTTCGTCACAGGCGATCGGCGAGAAATCGGTCAGTTTGGTCGGTGCGATCACCACACCGCCGGCGTGCTTGCCGGTACCACGGGTGACGCCCTCGAGCTTGAGCGCCATATCCCAGATTTCCCGGGCGTCTTCGTCACCCTTGAGGAAATCCCGAAGGATCTCTTCCTGCTCGTAGGCCTTCTCCAGCGTCATGCCCACTTCGAACGGAATCATCTTCGACAGACGGTCGGCCAGACCGTAGGACTTGCCCTGCACCCGCGCCACGTCACGCACTACCGCCTTGGCGGCCATGGTGCCGAAGGTGATGATCTGGCTCACCGCATTACGCCCGTAAGCTTCGGCCACGTAATCGATGACCCGGTCGCGACCGTCCATGCAGAAGTCGACGTCGAAGTCGGGCATGGAAATACGCTCAGGATTGAGGAAGCGCTCGAACAGCAGGTCATAGGCCAGCGGATCGAGGTCGGTGATTTTCAGTACATAGGCTACCAACGAACCTGCACCCGAACCCCGACCAGGGCCGACCGGCACGCCGTTGTTCTTGGCCCACTTGATGAAGTCCATGACGATCAGAAAGTAACCGGGGAAGCCCATCTGGATGATGATGTCCAGCTCGAACTTCAGGCGGTCCAGATAGACCTGGCGCTTCTCTTCGTAGTTGGGCGTGGTCTCCTTGGGCCAGAGCACCGCCAGGCGCTCCTCCAGGCCCTCATGGGACACATGCCGCAGGTAGTCGTCGATGCCCATGCCATTCGGCGTGGGGAAGTCAGGCAGGAAATACTTGCCCAACTGCACCTGGATGTTACAGCGCTTGGCGATCTCGACCGTGTTGGCGATGGCGTCGGGCAGGTCGCTGAACAGCTCGGCCATTTCCTCGGCCGACTTCAGGTACTGCTGATCGCTGTAGTTGCGCGGACGGCGTGGATCATCGAGGGTCCAGCCTTCACCGATGCAGACCCGGGTTTCGTGGGCGTCGAAGTCCGACTGCTTGATGAAACGCACGTCGTTGGTCGCCACCAGCGGCGCACCGAGCTTGTCGGCCAGGGCCACGGCGGCGTGCAGGTACTCTTCGTCACCGACGCGGTTGGTGCGTTGCACCTCGACGTAGAAGCGATCGGGGAACATGCCCATCCAGTCGCCCAGCAGCGCTTCGGCCTCGTCGTTGCGACCACTCATCAGGGCCATGCCGATATCGCCTTCGCGGGCCGCGGACAAGGCAATCAGGCCCTCGCTGGCCGGGGCGATCCATTCGCGCTGGAGAATCACCAGGCCATTGCGCTGGCCTTCGGTCCAGCCACGCGAAATCAACTCAGTCAGGTTGCGGTAGCCTTTGGGGTTCATCGCCAGGAAGCAGATGCGCGACAGCGGTGCTTCGGGATCGGCACCGGCCAGCCACAGGTCGGCACCGCAGATCGGCTTGATACCGGCGCCCATGGCGGTCTTGTAGAACTTGACCAGCGAGCACATGTTGCTCTGGTCGGTGATCGCTACCGCCGGCATGTTCATCCCGGCCAGCGCCTTGGCCAGCGGTTTGATCCGCACCAGGCCGTCGACCAGCGAGAATTCGGAGTGTACGCGCAGGTGAACGAAGGGAACCGACATGGATGATCCTGTAGCAGAGCTGAACGACAAGGGCGGGATTGTAGCGTAAATGGGCGGGGGTTTTGGGCTGCTTTGCAGCCCATTCGCGGGACGAGCCCGCCCCACAGGCCCCGCACAAATATCACACCAGGCGCAGAGTCTGTGGGAGCGGGCTTGTCCCGCGAATGGGCCACATAGTTCTATATCAAAGAATTGGTAACGCCTTCACGCGCTTCCCAAGCCGCCCGCACCGGGGCGAAAGAGCGCCGATGAATCGGCGTAGGCCCCAGCCGCGCCAAAGCCTCGAGATGCACCGGCGTCGGATAGCCCTTGTGCCCACCGATGCCATAACCCGGGTAGATCAGCTCGAACGCACTCATTTCCCGATCACGACTGACCTTGGCCAGGATCGATGCGGCAGCAATCGCCGGCACCTTGGCATCGCCCTGAATCACCGGTGCCGCCGGCACGGCCAGCTTGGGGCAACGATTTCCGTCGATCAGTGCGAGCTTGGGCGTGACGCTCAACCCCTCGACCGCGCGCTGCATCGCCAGCATGGTCGCCTGGAGAATGTTCAGCCGGTCGATTTCCTCGACTTCGGCCCGGGCGATGCAAAAACTCAGGGCTTTTTCGCAGATCTCATCGAACAGCGCTTCGCGCTTGGCTTCGGTGAGTTTCTTCGAATCGTTGAGGCCGAGGATAGGCCGTGCAGGATCGAGGATCACCGCGGCAGTGACCACCGCCCCACACAAGGGGCCGCGGCCCACTTCATCGACACCGGCGACCAGATCCTCGACCAGGTTGAAATCCAATCCCATCTGCATGTCAGCGGTCCTTGAGCAGGGCCAGCACAGCGTCAGCCGCCTGGTTGGAGGCGTCACGGCGCAGGGTGCGGTGAATCTCGTCGAAGCGCTCGGTCTGCTGGCGGCCATCGGTGACCAACGGTGCCAAGGTCTGGGCCAGGGCTTCGCTGGTGGCGTCATCCTGCAGCAGCTCCGGGACCAATTCGCGTTGGGCGAGCAGGTTGGGCAACGACACGTAGGGGCTTTTGACCAGGCGCTTGAGAATCCAGTACGTCAGCGGCGCGAGTCTGTAAGCCACGACCATGGGGCGTTTGTACAACAAAGCTTCAAGCGTAGCAGTCCCGGAAGCGATCAGTACCGCATCGCAGGCAGCCAGGGCCTGATGCGATTGGCCATCGAGCAAGGTCAGCGGCAGCTCGCGACCCGCCATCATCTGCTCGATCTGGGCACGGCGCGTGGCGTTGGCACAGGGCAGCACGAAACGTACGCCAGGCACCAATTGTTGCAGACGCTGCGCAGCGTCGAGGAACAATGCCCCCAGCCGCCCCACTTCGCCGCCCCGGCTGCCGGGCATCAACGCCACCAGGGGACTGTCGTCCAGACCCAGCGCCTGCCGCGCAGCTTGCCGATCGGCATCCAGAGGAATGGTATCGGCCAGCGGATGACCGACGAAACGCACTGGCACGCCCTGCTCTTCGTAGAAACGCGCCTCGAACGGCAGTAGCGTGAGCATCAGGTCACAGCCCTCGCGGATCTTCAGCACCCGCTTCTGCCGCCACGCCCACACCGAGGGGCTGACGTAGTGCACGGTCTTGATCCCGGCCTGACGCAGTTTCAATTCGATATTGAGGGTGAAATCCGGGGCGTCGATACCGATGAAGACATCGGGCTTCTCGGCGATCAGCGTCTGGATCAGCAGCTTGCGCCGCTTGAGCAATTCGCGCAGACGCCCGAGCACTTCGACCAGGCCCATGACCGCCAAACGCTCCATGGAGAAGTACGACTGCAGGCCTTCAGCCTCCATGAGGGGGCCGCCGACACCGATGAAACGTACATCGGGATGACGCGCCTTGAGCGCACGCATCAAGCCGGAACCTAGAATATCGCCACTGGCCTCACCCGCGACCAAGGCTACACAGAGCTGCGCCATGTCAGCGAGTGATGCCGCGGGCAGAGGTCAGAATCGACTGGCGGAACAGCTCGACTTCGGAGAATTGTCCGGCCAACTCGTCAAGCTCTTTAAGCGCGTCTTCCACGGTCAGACCCTGGCGATAGACGATCTTGTAGGAGCGACGCAAGGCGTGGATCACTTCATCGCTGAAGCCGCGACGGCGCATGCCTTCGAAGTTCATGCTGCGCGCTTCGGCCGGGCTGCCGAAGACCGTGACGAACGCCGGTACATCTTTGCCGATGGCCGTGCCCATACCGGAAAACGCATGGGCGCCGATATGACAGTACTGGTGCACCAGCGTGTAGCCGGACAGGATAGCCCAGTCGCCGACGTGGACGTGGCCGGCCAAGGCGGTGTTGTTGACCAGGATGCAGTGATTGCCGATCACGCTGTCATGGCCGATGTGGGCATAGGCCATGACCAGGTTGTGATCGCCCAGGGTGGTTTCGGCGCGGTCCTGGATGGTGCCGCGATGAATGGTCACGCCTTCGCGAATCACGTTGTGATCGCCGATCACCAGGCGAGTAGGCTCACCCTTGTACTTGAGGTCAGGGGTGTCTTCGCCGATCGACGAGAACTGGTAGATGCGATTGTGCTTGCCGATACGGGTCGGACCCTTGAGCACCACGTGCGGGCCGATGACCGTACCTTCGCCGATCTCGACATCGGGACCGACGATGGACCAGGGCCCGACTTCGACGCCGTCGGCCAGCTTGGCCGACGGATCGATGATCGCCCGAGGGTCGATCGAATTCATAGGGAGCGTTCCGCGCAGGTGATCTCCGCCGAGCAAACCGGCTTGCCGTCGACCAGCGCACGGCACTCGAACTTCCAGATCATGCTCTTGCGGCTGAGGAACTTGGCTTCGAGCACCAACTGGTCACCCGGCAGCACCGGCTGGCGGAAACGCAGCTTGTCGGACCCGACGAAGTAATACAGCGTGCCATCTGCCGGCTTGGCGTCGAGCATCTTGAAACCGAGGATGCCGGCCGCCTGGGCCATGGCCTCGATGATCAGAACGCCCGGCATGATCGGATGCGCCGGGAAATGGCCATTGAAGAACGGCTCGTTGATGCTGACATTCTTGTAGGCACGAATGCTCTGGGCCTCGAAGTCCAGATCCGTCACGCGATCTACCAGCAGGAACGGGTAGCGGTGAGGCAGGTATTCGCGAATCTCGTTGATGTCCATCATTTCGGGGGGAAGCCTGTAATAAGAATAGGGAGCGCAGGGGCTGACCGCACGCTCCTTTTGCAATCCAAAGAGGAGCCAGCTAGCGACTGTTCACTCTTGCTCAGGAAATGGTATCAGCCTTCTGATGCCGGCTGGCCACCTGAGGTCACGGTAGCGACGCGTTTTTCCAGCTGTTGCAGACGTTTAGCCATGTCATCCAGCTGGCGGATACGCGCGGCACTCTTGCGCCAGTCAGCCAGAGGCTGCATGGCTGTACCGGAAGAATAGGAGCCCGGTTCGGTAATCGAACGGGTCACCATGGTCATCCCGGAAACGAACACGTTGTCGCAAATATCGATATGCCCCACCAGGCCGACGCCGCCGGCGAGCATGCAGTGCTTGCCAATGCGCGCGCTGCCAGAGATCCCGACGCAGGCCGCCATGGCGGTGTGATCGCCGATCTGCACGTTGTGTGCGATCTGGATCTGGTTGTCGAGCTTGACGCCATCGCCGATGCGGGTATCGGACAAGGCGCCGCGGTCGACAGCGGTGTTGACGCCGATTTCCACGTCATCACCGATGGTCACCCCACCGATCTGGGCGATCTTCTGCCACACGCCCTTTTCGTTGGCAAAGCCGAAACCTTCACCGCCGATCACTGCCCCGGATTGGATCACCACGCGCTTGCCGATGGTCACATCGTGATACAGCGTCACCCGCGGCGCCAGCCAGCCACCTTCGCCGATCACGCTGCGGGCACCGATCACGCAGTGGGCACCCAGGGTGACATTGGCCCCGATGCGTGCGCCGCTTTCGATGACCACGAAGGGCCCGATGCAGGCACTGGCATCGACCTGGGCATCCTCCGCCACCACGGCGCTGGGATGAATACCCGCCACAGCCTTGGGTTTGGGATCGAACAGGTGCGAAATGCGCGCATACGCCAGGTAAGGGTCAGCGACGATCAGAGCGTTACCGGCGAAGCCTTCGGCATCCGCCGCCTTCAGCAACACCGCTGCAGCCTGGCTGTGCTCCAGGTACTTGCGGTACTGCGGATTGGCGAGAAAGCTCAATTGACCGGGGCCGGCCTCTTGCAAGGTCGCCAGCCCGGTAATCTGCACGGCCTCGGCGCCCTGGAGGGTGGCGCCGAGCGCCTCGGCCAGCTGGCCGAGTGTCATGGTCACGGTCATATCAACGCGCTTGGTTCATGCGCTCGATGACTTGGCGGGTGATGTCGTACTGAGGTTTGACATCGATGACCGCACCGCGCTCGAGGACCAGGTCGTAGCCGCCCTTTTTGATCACTTCCTCGACAGCACCGTCCAGCTTGGGCTTGAGCTGCTTGAGCATGTCACGATCGGCGACGGCCTTGGCTTCGTTCAGCTCCTTGGACTGGAACTGGAAGTCGCGTGCCTTCTGCTTGAATTCGAGCTCCAGGCGCTCACGCTCCTGTTGCTGCATCTTGTCACCACCCTTGATCAGACGGTCCTGGATGCCTTTGGCGCTGCTTTCCAGGGTCTTGAGCTTGGTCAGCTGCGGGCCGAACTTCTTCTCGGCATCGACGGCGTACTTCTTGGCCGCGTCGGATTCGAGCAGGGCCATCTGATAGTTCAGTACGGCAACCTTCATTTCAGCGAAAGCCGGGGTGGCGACCAGCGCCGCAGCCACGAGGGCCAATTGGGTCAACTTACGCACGATGCACTCCTGGATAAACCGTTGTTTGAGCAAGGGCCGACCTTAGAAGGTCTGGCCCAGAGAGAATTGGAACACCTGGGTATCGGCGTCGTCCGGCTTCTTCACCGGCATCGCCAAGCTGAAGCTCAGCGGGCCGAGTGCGGTGATCCAGGTTACGCCCAGGCCCACCGAGCTGGCCATGCCCGAGAAACCGACCTTCTCGCAGTCCGGCTTGCTACCGCAATTGGTGTCGAAGACGTTACCCACGTCCCAGAACACGGAAGTGCGCAGCGAACGCTGATCCTTGACGAATGGCAGTGGGAACAACAGCTCCACACCACCCTGGACCAGCACGTTGCCACCGAACGGCAGCGGATCCTGGTCCGGGTCACGAACGGTGCCGTCCCGTGTACCATCGCTCGGCGTACTGCGTGGGCCCAGGCTGCTGTCCTTGAAGCCACGTACGGAGTTGAAACCACCCGCATAGTAGTTCTCGTAGAACGGCAGGCCGGAAGTGCCACCGAAACCATCACCATAGCCCAACTCGGTGTGCAGGCGCAGGGTGTAGTCGTTGTTGATCGGCTGGAACAGCTGGCCGCGGTAGTCGAGCTTGTAGAACGACAGGTCGCTGCCCGGAATGGTGGACTCCAGGGTCAGGCTCTGGGAATGACCCCGGGTCGCCAGTACGCCTTTGTTCAGGGTGGACTCGGACCAGCCGATGGATGCCTTGAAGTTGAGGAAGTTGTCGCCCTCTTCGTCCAGGAAGTCGAAGATCTCGTCGACGGTGTACTTACCGGTCTTGATCTTGTCCTGCTGCACGCTCAAGCCGTAGGTCAGGCGCGAGGTTTCGCTGATCGGGTAGCCCAGGCTGACGCCTGCACCCAGGCTGTCCACCGCATAGCTGGCCACGTCGACGTCGAGGTCATCGTAGTCGGTGCTGCGGTAGAAGGCGTTGTAGCCCAGGCTCACACCATCGGCGGTGAAGTAGGGATCGACGTAGCCGAAGTTGTAACGGGTCTGGTATTCCGAACGGGTCAGGCCGATGGACACCTTGTTACCGGTACCGAGGAAGTTGCTCTGGCTGATCGAGCCACCGAGGATCAGACCGGCGCTCTGGGCGAAACCGACGCTGGCGGTGATCGAGCCGGACGCCTGTTCCTCGACGCTGTAGTTGACGTCGACCTGGTCGTCGGTGCCAGGCACCGGCGGCGTCTCGACGTTGACTTCCTTGAAGAAGCCCAGACGCTCGAGACGGGTCTTGGACTGGTCGATCAGGTAGGTCGAAGCCCAGCCACCTTCCATCTGGCGCATCTCGCGACGCAGCACTTCGTCTTCGGTCTTGGTGTTGCCGCGGTAGTTGATGCGGTTGACGTAGGCACGCTTGCCCGGGTCGACCACGAACATGATGTCGACGGTGTGGTCTTCGTCGTTGGCCTGAGGCACGCCGTTGACGTTGGCGAAGGTATAGCCTTCGTTACCCAGGCGGCGGGTGATCAGGTCGGAGGTCGAGGTCATCACCTTGCGCGAGAACACCTGGCCTGGCTGCACCAGCAGCAGCGACTTGACCTGGTCTTCCGGCACTTTGAGGTCGCCGGAGAGCTTCACGTCGCGGACGGTGTACTTCTCGCCTTCGTTGATGTTGACGGTGATGTAGACGTGTTTCTTGTCCGGGGTGATCGATACCTGGGTGGACGCGATGTCCATGTTGATGTAACCGCGGTCCAGGTAGTAGGAACGCAGGCGCTCCAGGTCGCCGGAGAGTTTCTCGCGGGCATACTTGTCGTCGTTCTTGAAGAACGACAGCCAGTTGGTGGTGTGCAGTTCGAACAGCTGCCCCAGGGTCTCGTCGTCGAACACGTTGTTGCCGACGATGTTGATGTGCTGGATGGCAGCGACGGTGCCTTCGTTGATCTTGATCTTCAGCGCCACCCGGTTGCGCGGCTGTGGCACCACCTCGGCATCGACCTCGGCCGAGTAGCGGCCCTGGGCCACGTACTGGCGCTGCAGCTCGTTACGCACGCCTTCGAGGGTGGCCCGCTGGAAGATCTCGCCTTCGGCCAGGCCCGACTGTTTCAAGCCCTTCATCAGGTCTTCGGTGCTGATCGCCTTGTTGCCTTCGATCTCGATACCGGACACCGAGGGGCGCTCGACCACGTTGATGATCAGGACGTTGCCGTCACGGTCCAGCTGGATGTCCTGGAAGAAGCCGGTCTTGAACAGCGAACGGGTCGACTCCACCAGGCGCCGATCATCGGCCTGATCACCCACGTTCAGGGGCAAGGCGCCAAAGACGCTGCCGGCGGACACCCGCTGCAGGCCGTTGACTCGGATATCGGAGATGGTGAAGGACTCGGCGTGAACTTCAGCGATCATCAGTGCGGACATGACCGCAGTTAGCAGCAGACGTTTCATGAAGTCCTTTTATTCCAACTGGCAATAAACAACCTGCCGCAAAAAGGCGGCAGGTTCGCAATTGAGCGAAGCTTTTATAGTCGACCCAGATCGTTGATCAGGGCGAGCAACATCACCCCTATGACCAAACTGATACCGATCTGGACCCCCCAACCTTGCACCCGATCCGACAACGGGCGACCGCGCGCCCACTCGACCAGGTAGAACAGCAAATGCCCCCCATCCAACACGGGGATGGGCAGCAGGTTAAGAACCCCCAGGCTTATGCTCAGGTAGGCCAGGAAATTCAGGAAATCCCCCACGCCGGACTGGGCTGAAGCGCCCGCCACTTTAGCAATGGTTATCGGTCCACTCAAGTTTTTTACCGAGAGCTCCCCGAACAGCATTTTCTTCAGCGAGTCGAGGGTGAGCACGCTCATGTTCCAGGTTCGCGACAGGCCTTGGCCTACCGCATCCAGCGGCCCATAGCTGACCTCACGGAGCATGTCGGCCGGCCATTGCGCAGCTTTGACGCCCGCACCCAGATAGCCTCCGGAGGACTTGCCCTCGCCGTGACGAGCCAAGGTCACCGGCACCTCCAACTGCGCACCGTCGCGCTCGACCCGCAAGGTGACCTTTGTTTCCGGGCGAGCGCGCACGGCGTCCACCCACTGCTGCCAGTCCCCCACCGCGACACCATCGAGGGCCAGCAACGTATCGCCGACTTGCAGCCCCGCAGCCGCTGCCGGGCTCTTGGGCGCGATCTCGGCGAGCACCGGCGCAACCGAAGGACGCCACGGGCGCACACCAAGGGATTGAATCGGATCAGGCTCGTCAGCCCCCTTGAGCCAGGCATCGAGTTTGATCTGCAACTGATGTTCGGCGCTGGCGCCGTCGTCACGCACACCGACCTGCAGGGTGCCGCTCTCGCCCAAACGACGAACCAACTGCAGGTTGACCGCCGACCAACCACTGGTCGGCTCGCCATCGATGGAGACGATCTCCTGGCCGGCCACCAGACCGGCCGACGCAGCCAGGCTGCCCGGCTCGACTGCACCGACCACCGGACGGACCTGCTGAGTCCCGAGCATGGCCAGGACCCAGAAGAACAGGATCGCCAGAAGGAAGTTGGCGATCGGCCCCGCCGCGACGATAGCGATACGCTGGCGCACCGACTTGCGATTGAAGGCCTGCTCGACCAACGCCGGCGGCACCTCGCCCTCGCGCTCGTCGAGCATCTTCACGTAACCGCCCAGAGGAATAGCCGCCACCACGAACTCGGTGCCGTGCTTGTCGTGCCAGCGCAGCAAGGGAGTGCCGAAGCCGACCGAGAAGCGCAGCACCTTGACCCCACAGCGGCGCGCCACCCAGAAGTGGCCGAACTCGTGGAAAGTGACCAGAACACCCAGGGCCACCAGGGTGCCGATAATCATGTAGAGCGCAGTCATGTCTATCTCCGAATGACGTTCAGCGGAACCTGGAGGCCAACGGCATCAGCGGCCGTGACGCCTCAGCCATTCCCGGGACAGCTCCCGGGCCCGCTGGTCGGCGGCGAACACCGCATCCAGCGTAGGCAGCGCCACCACCGGTTCCTGGTCGAGCACCTGTTCGATCATACCCGCGATTTCCGGGAAGCGGATACGCCGCTGGAGAAACGCCTCCACGGCGACTTCGTTTGCCGCATTGAGTACCGCCGGGGCGCTGTTACCAGCCTCGGCAGCCTGCCGCGCCAGACGCAGGCAGGGGAAGCGCTGTTCGTCGGGGGCCTGGAAGTCCAGGCGAGCGATGGCGAACAGGTCAAGCGGAGCCACTCCCGAATCGATCCGTTCAGGCCATGCCAGGGCGTTGGCGATGGGGGTACGCATGTCCGGATTGCCCAACTGGGCCAGCACCGAACCATCCACATAATCGACCAGGGAGTGGATGACGCTCTGCGGATGCACCACTACCTCGACCTTGGCAGGCGCCGCATCGAACAACCAGCAGGCCTCGATCAGTTCCAGGCCCTTGTTCATCATGCTGGCCGAGTCCACCGAGATCTTGCGGCCCATCGACCAGTTCGGATGAGCGCAGGCCTGCTCGGGCGTGACATCCACCAGCGCAGCCTGGGACGTTTCGCGAAACGGCCCACCCGAGGCGGTCAACAGAATGCGCCTCACGCCCACCTGGCCGAGGCCACGAGCGTAGTCGCCGGGCAGGCACTGGAAGATCGCATTGTGCTCGCTGTCGATCGGTAACAGCACGGCACCACTGCGCCGCACCGCCTCCATGAACAGCGCGCCGGACATGACCAGGGCTTCCTTGTTGGCCAGCAACACTTTCTTGCCGGCTTCCACCGCAGCCAAGGTCGGGCGCAGGCCGGCGGCACCGACGATGGCCGCCATCACGGCATCCACCTCGGCGGCCGCAGCTACCTGACACAACCCCGCCTCGCCCACCAGCACCTCGGTGGCGCAACCGGCGCCGGCCAGGCCGTCACGCAGGCGCGCGGCCTGCTCGGCCGCCGGCACCACGGCGAACGCCGGGCGATGACGCAGGCACAGGGCGAGCAACTCGTCGATGCGCGAATAGCCGCTGAGGGCGAACACTTCATATCGATCAGGGTGACGGGCAATCACGTCCAGCGTGCTGAGGCCGATCGAACCGGTGGCGCCCAGTACGGTGATGCGCTGCACTGCACTCACATCACACCCCATTCGGCAGCCCACAGCAGCACGGCGAACAGCGGAATGGCCGCGGTCAGGCTGTCGATGCGATCGAGCACGCCACCATGACCCGGCAACAGATTACTGCTGTCCTTGATACCGGAACGGCGCTTGAACATGCTCTCGGTCAGGTCACCCACCACCGAGGACATGACCACCAGCGCCGCGCCCAGCAGACCCAGGAGGATCTGGCCGAAGCTCCAATCACGGTTCAGGCCGACCACCAGGGTGATCAGCAGGCTCAACGCAAGACCGCCATACACGCCTTCCCAGCTCTTGCCTGGGCTGACCTGGGGTGCCAGCTTGCGCTTGCCGAACTTGCGCCCGGAGAAGTAAGCACCGATGTCGGCGGACCATACCAGCACCATGACCGAGAGGATCAGCCAGTTGCCCAACGGCCAGTGCTTGAGCAGCAACAGCCCCTGCCAGGCAGGCAGCAACACCAACAGGCCGATCAGCAGTCGGCAGGCGGCACTGGCCCACAACTCACTGGTACGAGGGAACGTCAGCACCAGCCAGGTCGCCACGGCCCACCAGATCACCGACGCCCCCAGTACCCAGGGGGCCAGCTCTGGGAGGATGTACAGCAACATCAGCGCCCCGGCGACGACAGCGGCATAAGCAATGCGCAGCGGCTGGGCCATCAACCCAGCCAGGCGCGCCCACTCCCAGGCACCCAGTGTCACGACGAAACCGATGAACAGGGCGAAATCCCCACCGTTGAGCAGGAAGAATCCACCCACTGCGATCGGCAGCAGAATCAGCGCGGTAATGATGCGTTGTTTAAGCATTAAGCACGAGCTCCAGCCTCGACCTGCTCGCTGGTCTTACCGAAGCGGCGCTGGCGCGAAGCGAAATCGGCCAGGGCGTTGCGCATGGCCTCGTGTTTGAAGTCCGGCCAGAAAAGGTCGGAGAAATACAGCTCGGCATAGGCCAACTGCCACAGCAGGAAGTTGCTGATGCGGTGTTCGCCACCGGTACGAATGCACAGGTCAGGCAATGGCAGCTCGCCGGTTGCCAGGCAGGTCTGCAACAATCCAGGCGTGATGTCGTCCGGACGCAGATGCCCGGCCTGCACTTCACGCGCCAGGCGCTGGGCGGCCTGGGCGATATCCCATTGACCACCGTAGTTGGCGGCGATCTGCAGGATGAAGCGATTGTTGCCTGCGGTCAGCGCTTCGGCTTCGCGCATCGCGGCCTGCAGCTCAGGATGGAAACGCGAACGATCACCGATGATACGCAGGCTGATCCTGTTCTCGTTGAGACGCTTGGCCTCGCGACGCAAGGCCGAGAAGAACAGCTCCATCAGGGCACCGACCTCATCGGCCGGACGCTGCCAGTTCTCACTGGAGAAGGCGAACAGGGTCAGTACCTCGACCCCGGCCTCGGCGCACACCTCGATGACTGCACGCACCGCATCGACGCCGGCCTTGTGCCCGGCGACGCCGGGCAAAAGGCGCTTCTTCGCCCAGCGATTGTTGCCATCCATGATGATCGCGACGTGACGCGGCACCGATGAAGGTGCCGCCAGCTTGGTCTTTTCCATTAAAAAACCTCGGCCTTAGACGGCCATCAGGTCCTTTTCCTTGGCTTTGAACGCAGCATCGACCTCGGCGACATACTTGTCGGTCAGCTTCTGGATCTCGTCAGCAGCGCGACGCTCTTCGTCTTCGCTGATTTCCTTGTCCTTGGTCAGCTTCTTCAGATCGGCCAGGGCGTCACGACGCACGTTGCGCACCGCGACCTTGGCGTCTTCGGCAACCCCACTGGCCTGCTTGGTGTAGCCCTTGCGGGTTTCCTCGGTGAGGGCCGGCATCGGTACACGGATGGTGGTACCGGCGCTGGACGGGTTCAGACCCAGGTCCGAGGTCAGGATGGCCTTTTCGATGGCCGCGCTGAGGTTCTTGTCGTGAGCGACGATCTTCAGGGTGCGGGCGTCTTCGACGGTGATCGCGGCTACCTGGTTCAGCGGCATCTCGCTACCCCATGCCGGGACCTTGACGCTGTCCAGGATGCTTGGGTGGGCGCGACCGGTGCGGATCGCCGCCAGGTTGCGTGCCAGGGCCTCGATGGACTTGCCCATGCGCTCCTGGGCGTCTTTCTTGATGTCGTTGATCATGCTTGGCCTTCCTCGATCAGAGTACCTTCAGCGCCACCGACCACGATGTTCAGCAGGGCGCCAGGCTTGTTCATGTTGAATACCCGCAATGGCATCTTGTGGTCACGGCACAAGCAGATTGCGGTCAGGTCCATGACGCCGAGCTTGCGATCCAGCACCTCATCGTAGGTCAGGTGATCGAACTTCTCGGCGTGCGGGTCCTTGAATGGATCGGCAGTGTACACACCATCGACCTTGGTCGCCTTCAGCACCACGTCGGCATCGATTTCGATGGCGCGCAGGCAGGCCGCGGAGTCGGTGGTGAAGAACGGATTGCCGGTACCGGCGGAGAAAATTACCACATCCCCGGAGTTGAGGTGGCGAATAGCTTTGCGACGATCGTAATGGTCGGTCACGCCCACCATGGAAATGGCCGACATCACCAGGGCCGGGATGTTCGAGCGCTCAAGCGCATCGCGCATGGCCAGGCCGTTCATCACGGTGGCGAGCATGCCCATGTGGTCGCCGGTGACGCGATCCATGCCGGCTGCGCTGAGTGCGGCACCGCGGAACAGGTTGCCACCACCGATCACCAGACCGACCTGGACACCGATCCCCACCAACTGGCCGACTTCAAGGGCCATGCGATCCAGCACCTTCGGGTCGATCCCGAAGTCTTCCGAGCCCATCAGGGCCTCGCCGCTAAGTTTGAGCAAAATGCGTTTATAGCGAGGTTGGCGACCACTCACCTGCTGAGCCATTGCGAGTCTCTCCTGCGGCGTACTTTTAGAAAATTCGTGCGGGCTGTTTACAGCCTGCTAACTGTAGCGTGGCACCGCTTCGGTGCCAGCGGAGATGAGCCGGATAAACCCTTCTCCGTTTTGACAAAGAGGCTGCGCGCGTGAGCGGGCAGCCTCTTTGGGGCGACAGACGGGGCTGTCTTACTGCTTGGCAGCAGCGACCTGAGCGGCAACTTCAGCAGCGAAGTCGTCGACTGGCTTCTCGATGCCTTCGCCAACCTTGAAGTAGGTGAAGGAAACGATTTCAGCACCGGCTTTCTTGGCCAGCGCGCCGACCTTGACTTCCGGATCCATGACGAAAGCTTGCTCTTTCAGCGAAGCTTCGGCTTTGAACTTGGCGATACGGCCGTTGATCATGTTCTCAACGATGTTTTCCGGCTTGCCAGCGATCTTGTCGGCGTTCAGCTGCAGGAAGACGTTCTTCTCGCGCTCGATGGCCTCTGGGGAAATTTCCGAGGCATCCAGGAACTCTGGGTTCGAAGCCGCAACGTGCATGGCGATGTTCTTGGCCAGCTCGACGTCACCGCCTTTCAGAACGACGGCAGCACCGATCTTGTTGCCGTGCAGGTAGGCGCCGACAACGTCGCCCTCGACACGTACCAGACGACGGATGTTGACGTTTTCGCCGCACTTGGCGACCAGGGCTTCACGAGCAGCTTCACGCGAGGCGATCAGCGGAGCAGCGTCGGTCAGCTTCTGGGCGAAGGCTTCTTCGAGGCTTTCGGCGACGAAGTTCTTGAAGTCGTCTTGCAGGGCCAGGAAGTCGGTCTGCGAGTTGACTTCCAGCAGGACGGCCGACTTGCCGTCGGTCTTGACTGCGATGGCGCCTTCGGCGGCTACGTTGCCAGCCTTTTTGGCGGCCTTGATGGCGCCCGAGGCACGCATGTCGTCAATGGCTTTTTCGATGTCGCCGCCGGCCTTTTCCAGGGCCTTCTTGCAATCCATCATGCCTTCGCCGGTACGCTCGCGCAGTTCTTTGACCAGCGCTGCAGTAATTGCTGCCATTTCAAAATCCTCTTGGAAAGTTTTTCAACCATTCCACCCGCTCTTCACGGGCGTTAAATTCTGCAAATCGCTGCTGTTACATCAGCCCGAGCATGATGCCGGGCCATGGCTGACAGCAGGATTTCAAGGTGGCAAAAAGGGGGCAAAGCCCCCTTTTCGCGTGCCAAGTAGACGCTAGCGTCTATTACTCGGCAGCAGGTGCAGCCGCTTCTTCAGCGTAGACTTCGGTGCCGCCGGCAACGTTGTTGCGGCCGCGGATGATGGCGTCAGCCATCGAAGTCATGTACAGCTCGATGGCGCGGATGGCGTCGTCGTTACCTGGGATCACGTAGTCAACGCCTTCTGGGCTGCTGTTGGTATCGACAACGCCGATGACCGGGATGCCCAGCTTGTTGGCTTCGGTGATGGCAATGCGCTCGTGGTCGACGTCGATCACGAACAGGGCATCAGGCAGGCCGCCCATGTCCTTGATACCACCCAGGCTACGATCCAGTTTTTCCAGATCGCGCGAACGCATCAGGGCTTCTTTCTTGGTCAGCTTGGCAAAGGTGCCATCTTCGGCCTGGGTTTCCAGGTCGCGCAGACGCTTGATCGAGGCGCGAATGGTTTTGTAGTTGGTCAGCATGCCGCCCAACCAACGGTGATCAACGTATGGCGAACCTGCGCGAGCAGCTTGCTCGGCGACGATCTTGCCAGCGGAACGCTTGGTGCCGACGAACAGGATCTTGTTCTTGCCCTGAGCCAGGCGCTCTACGAACGCCAGGGCGTCGTTGAACATCGGCAGGGTTTTTTCCAGGTTGATGATGTGGATCTTGTTACGCGCGCCGAAAATGAACTTGCCCATTTTCGGGTTCCAGTAACGGGTCTGGTGGCCGAAGTGCACACCGGCCTTCAGCATATCGCGCATGTTGACTTGGGACATGATAGTTCCTTGATAAGTCGGGTTGGGCCTCCACGTATCCCAATGACCAACCCACGCTCCCGAACCGAGGTTCGAAGGTAAACGGGGCACCCAGGCCATCGTGTCGACACGTGTGTGGGTTTGAGCTCCCGGGGACCTCCCCCGAAAGCGGCGCATGTTATACCACAGACCGCAGGCAAACGAAACCCAGTTAGAGCAGCCGCAAGCAGCAAGCGACAAGCAGCCAGAAAAAGCATCCACTTGCAGCATCCACTTGCAGCATCCACTTGCAGCTTGCAGCTTGCAGCTTGCAGCTCTGATAGAATATGGCCTTTCCCGTTTTTTCGCGCCCAAGATGGCGCCGTAGAGAGCCTGCAATGACCGTTACCATCAAGACCGCAGAAGACATCGAGAAGATGCGCATCGCCGGCCGCCTGGCCGCCGAAGTGCTGGAAATGATCGAGGAACACGTCAAGCCCGGCGTTACCACCGAAGAACTCGACCGCCTGTGCCACGACTACATCGTCAACGTCCAACAGGCCATTCCGGCGCCGCTCAACTACAAGGGCTTCCCCAAGTCCATCTGCACGTCGGTCAACCACGTGGTCTGCCACGGCATTCCCGGTGAAAAGCCGCTCAAGGATGGCGATACGTTGAACATCGACGTCACCGTCATCAAGGATGGCTACCACGGCGACACCAGCCGCATGTTCCACGTCGGCACCGTACCAGCCTGGGCCGAGCGCCTGTCCAAGGTCACCCAGGAGTGCATGTACAAGGCCATCGAGCTGGTCAAGCCGGGCTGCCGCCTGGGCGACATCGGCGAAGTGATCCAGAAGCACGCCGAGAAGAACGGTTTCTCGGTGGTGCGCGAGTTCTGCGGCCACGGCATCGGCAAGGTGTTCCACGAAGAGCCGCAGATTCTCCACTACGGCAAGGCCGGCACCGGCATGGAACTCAAGGAAGGCATGACCTTCACCATCGAACCGATGATCAACCAGGGCAAGGCCGACACCAAGGTGCTGGGCGACGGCTGGACCGCCATCACCAAGGACCGCAAGCTCTCGGCCCAGTGGGAACACACCCTGGTGGTGACCGCTACCGGCTATGAGATCTTCACCCTGCGCAAGGACGACACCATCCCGCGCACTTCGGCCTGACCTACCCGGCCACTCTACGACAGGAACGCGACAGCATGCCCCAGGTGGATTCCGAGCTGTTCGACCGCGGCCAGTTCCAGGCGGAACTGGCCCTCAAGGCGAGCCCCATCGCCGCCTTCAAGAAGGCCATCCGCCAGGCGGGCGAGGTGCTCGACAGGCGTTTTCGCGAAGGCCGCGAGATCCGCGGACTGGTCGAGGATCGCGCCTGGCTCGTCGACAACATCCTGCAACAGGCCTGGAAGCAGTTCGACTGGGGCGACTGCAGCGATATCGCCCTGGTAGCCGTCGGCGGCTACGGTCGCGGCGAGTTGCACCCGCATTCGGACATCGACCTGCTGATCCTGCTCGACGCCGCCGAGCATGAGCAATACCGCGACGCAATAGAGCGCTTCCTGACCTTGCTCTGGGACATCGGCCTGGAAGTCGGCCAGAGCGTGCGCACCGTCGATGAATGCGCCGAGCAGGCCCGTGCCGACCTGACGGTGATCACCAACCTGATGGAAAGCCGCACCATCGCCGGCCCCGAAGCCCTGCGCCAGCGCATGCTGGAGGTGACCAGCACCGCCAACATGTGGCCAAGCCGGGAGTTTTTCCTGGCCAAGCGCGCCGAACTCAAGGCGCGCCACCACAAATACAACGACACCGAGTACAACCTCGAGCCCAACGTCAAGGGCTCGCCCGGCGGCCTTCGCGACATCCAGACAGTGCTGTGGGTCGCCCGTCGCCACTACGGCACCTTGAACCTGCACGCCCTGGCCGGCGAAGGCTTCCTGCTGGAGAGCGAGAACGAGTTGCTGGCTTCGTCCCAAGATTTCCTGTGGAAGGTGCGCTACGCCCTGCACATGCTGGCCGGACGGGCCGAGGACCGTCTGCTGTTCGATCACCAGCGCAGCATCGCCGCGTTGCTGGGCTACAGCGACGAGAACCCCAAGCGCGCCATCGAACAGTTCATGCAGCAGTACTACCGGGTGGTGATGAGCATCAGCCAGCTGTGCGATCTGATCATCCAGCACTTCGAGGAGGTCATCCTCGCCGACGACGACAGCGGCACCACCCAGCCCTTGAATGCCCGCTTCCGCCTACACGACGGCTATATCGAGGCGGTCAATCCGAACGTATTCAGACGCACCCCGTTCGCCATGCTGGAAATCTTCGTGCTGATGGCCCAGCACCCGGAAATCAAGGGCGTACGCGCCGATACCGTGCGCCTGTTGCGCGAGCACAGGCACCTGATCGACGAAACGTTCCGCAACGACATCCGCAACACCAGCCTGTTCATCGAACTGTTCAAGTGCGAAGTCGGCATCCACCGCAACCTGCGAAGGATGAACCGCTACGGCATCCTCGGCCGCTACCTGCCGGAGTTCGGCCTAATCGTCGGACAGATGCAGCACGACCTGTTTCACATCTATACCGTCGACGCACACACCCTCAATCTCATCAAGCACCTGCGCAAGCTGCAGTACACGCCGGTGTCCGAGAAATTCCCGCTGGCCAGCAAGCTCATGGGCCGTCTGCCCAAGCCTGAGCTGATCTACCTGGCCGGCCTGTACCACGACATCGGCAAGGGCCGCCAGGGCGACCACTCCGAGCTCGGGGCGGTGGACGCGCAGAAGTTCTGCGAGCGCCACCAGTTGCCGGCCTGGGATTCGCGGCTGATCGTCTGGCTGGTGCAGAACCACCTGGTGATGTCCACCACCGCCCAGCGCAAAGACCTCTCAGACCCGCAAGTCATCAACGACTTTGCCCTGCACGTCGGTGACGAGACGCGTCTGGACTACCTCTACGTGCTGACCGTGGCCGATATCAATGCCACCAACCCCAGCCTGTGGAACTCCTGGCGCGCCAGCCTGCTGCGCCAGCTCTACAGCGAGACCAAGCGCGCATTGCGCCGCGGCCTGGAAAACCCGCTGGACCGGGAAGAACAGATCCGCCAGACGCAAAGTGCGGCGCTGGATATTCTCGTTCGCGAAGGCACCGATCCGGACGACGTCGAACAGCTCTGGTCGCAACTGGGGGACGACTACTTCCTCAAGCACACCGCCGCCGACGTGGCCTGGCACAGCGATGCGATCCTCCAGCAGCCAGCTGACGGCGGACCGCTGGTGCTGATCAAGGAAACCACACAGCGCGAGTTCGAAGGCGGTACGCAAATCTTCATCTATGCGCCCGACCAGCACGACTTCTTTGCCGTGACCGTAGCCGCGATGTCACAGCTGAACCTGAACATCCATGATGCGCGGATCATCACCTCGAGCAGCCAGTTCACCCTCGACACCTACATCGTGCTCGACAACGACGGCGGCTCGATCGGCGACAACCCGCAGCGGGTACAGCAGATCCGTGACGGCCTGACCGAAGCGCTGCGCAACCCCGAGGACTACCCGACCATCATCCAACGCCGGGTGCCACGCCAGCTCAAGCATTTCACCTTTGCCCCACAGGTGACCATCCACAACGATGCACAGCGGCCGGTGACCATCCTCGAGATCACCGCCCCCGATCGCCCAGGCCTGCTGGCGCGCATCGGGCGGATCTTCCTGGAGTTCGACCTGTCGTTGCAAAATGCCAAGATCGCCACCCTGGGCGAGCGCGTGGAAGACGTGTTCTTCATCACCGATGCCGACAACCAGCCGCTTTCCGACCCGCAATTGTGCAGCCGCCTGCAGGAAGCCATCGTCCAGCAGTTGCAGGCCGGCCAGGGCAGCGACGCCAGCCCCGCCCGCGTGACCTTTTAACGATTAGACAGACGATTGACGAGACCTTGCGCCGATGAACCATGCCTTGACCCAGCTGCAGCCCTACCCGTTCGAGAAGCTCCGTGCCCTGCTGGGCAGTGTCACCCCTGCCGCGGGTAAACGCGCCATCGCTCTGTCAATCGGCGAGCCTAAGCACGAATCGCCGGCGTTCGTCGCCAAGGCCATGGCCGACAACCTCGATAAACTGGCCGTCTACCCCAGCACCATCGGCCTGCCAGCCTTGCGCCAGGCCATTGCCCAGTGGTGCGAGCGCCGTTTCGGTGTGCCTGCCGGCTGGTTGGACGCCGATCGACACGTGCTGCCGGTCAATGGCACTCGCGAGGCGCTGTTCGCCTTCACCCAGGCGGTGGTCAACCGCGCCGATGACGGTCTGGTGATCAGCCCCAACCCGTTCTACCAGATCTACGAAGGTGCCGCCCTGCTGGCGGGAGCCACCCCGCACTACCTGCCGTGCCTGGAAAACAACGGTTTCAATCCTGACTTCGATGCCGTGCCGGCGCATGTCTGGAAGCGCTGTCAGATCCTGTTCCTCTGCTCGCCAGGCAACCCCACCGGTGCCCTGGTGCCGATGGACACGCTGAAGAAGCTGATCGCCCTGGCTGACGAGCACAACTTCGTGATCGCCGCCGACGAGTGCTACAGCGAACTGTACTTCGACGAAGACGCGCCACCTCCCGGCCTGCTGACCGCCTGCGCCGAGCTGGGTCGTAGCGACTTCAAGCGCTGCGTGGTATTCCACAGCCTGTCCAAGCGCTCCAACCTGCCAGGGCTACGCTCGGGCTTCGTGGCCGGCGACGCCGAAATCATCAAGCCGTTCCTGCTGTACCGCACCTATCACGGTTGCGCCATGCCGGTACAAACTCAGCTGGCCAGCATCGCCGCCTGGCAGGACGAGGCCCACGTGCGCGAGAACCGTGACCAGTACCGGGCCAAGTACGATGCCGTACTGGACATTCTGCAGCCGGTAATGGACGTGCAGCGCCCGGACGGTAGCTTCTACCTCTGGGCCAAGGTGCCAGGCAGCGACGCCGACTTCACCCGCGACCTGTTCGAGGCGCAGCACGTGACCGTGGTCCCAGGCTCGTACCTGTCGCGCGAAGTGGACGGCGTCAACCCAGGCGCCGGGCGGGTACGCATGGCCCTGGTCGCGCCACTGGCCGAATGCATCGAGGCAGCGGAGCGGATTCGCACGTTCCTGCAGAGCCGCTGATCAGGCTGGGGGCGCGTTGCGCCCCTGCTTGCCCGCGAATGGCCTCGGTCAGAACTACTTGACCGGCCCCAGGTTGGCCTCGCTCATGTCCAGCTCACCCAGCACCTGACGCACCACCTCATCGCCGACCTGGTGCTGACGGTGCAGGTTGTACAGTTCCAGCCGCTGCGCCCGCAACGCTCGCAGACGCAAACGACGCTCCAGCAAGTCCATTTGTTCGGCCAGTGCCCGCGCCTCGGCGGTGTCGTTGTAACTGTCCAGTTCAGCTCGGTATTCGGCCATCAGCCGCGCTTTGAGCTCGGTCGCCAGGGTGGCTTGGGCCGCATCCTGAGGCGCGTTGGCATCGATGACTTCTTCAGCCTCAAGGGCGTGGATCGCCGCCTCTACCGTACGTCGCCAGGCTTCCTGCACTTCCTGGTGCAGTCGCTCGTCCGGACTGCGGGTCACACCACGAAGCAGCAAAGGCAGGGCGATGCAGGCGCAGATCAACGACAGCAGGATCACCCCGGCGGCAATGAATATGAGCAAATCACGCTCAGGGAAGGCCTTGCCGGCGCCGATCAGCAGCGGCACCGACATCACGCCTGCCAGGGTGACCGCACCGCGTACGCCGCCCAAGGTCAGCAACCAGCAGGAACGCATGGTCGGCACCAGCACCAGTTCCGGTTTGCCGCGCCAACGGCGCACCACGCCAATGGCCCGCCAGATGCTCTGCACCCAGACGAAGCGCAACAGGATCAGTGCGCCGAAGATCGCCACCACGTCCAGGCAACGCCAGGCCAAGGTTGGCCACAGCGTGGCTTCATGACTGACGACAGCCTTGATGATGTCTGGCAGTTGAAGGCCAAGCAGCAGGAAGATCAGGCCATTGAAGGCGAACTCTAGTAGCGCCCAGACGCTGCGATTGAGCAGTCGGGTACTGGTCTGACGCGGTAACAGGTCGAGCCAGCTCTGCATCATGCCTGCCGCCACCGCCGAAAGAATTCCCGACACACCCAGGCGTTCGGCCAGCACATAGGCGGCGAACGGCAACAGCAGCATGAACACCACATGGGTCGCCGGATCGTCCCAGCCGCGGGCGATCATCCAGGTACGCAGGCGACCGATCAGCCAGCTCAAGGCCACCCCGACCGCCAGACCGCCAAGGGCCACCAGCACGAAGCTCAGACTGGCATCGGCCAGCGAGAACGCGCCGGTGATGGCTGCAGCCAGGGCGAACTTGAAGGTGACCAGGCCAGAAGCGTCGTTCATCAGCGCTTCGCCTTGCAGCATGTGCATCAGCGGCGTGGGTAGTCGATCCTGAGCGATGGCCGAGACTGCCACGGCATCGGTGGGCGAGAGCACCGCCGCCAGGGCGAAGGCCACCGCCAGCGGGATCGACGGCAGCAGCCAATGGATGAAGTAACCCGCCCCTACCACGGTGAACAACACCAGGCCCACGGCCAATGCCACCACCGGGCCTCGAATGCGCCAAAGCGCGCGTTTGGGAATGCGCCAGCCGTCAGCGAACAGCAGCGGCGGCAAGAACAGAAACAGGAACAGCTCGGGATTGAGGGTGACATGCAGCCCCAGGGTCGGCCAGGCCAACAGCGCACCGGCGGCAATCTGCACCAGGGGGAGCGGCAGCGGTATCACCCTGCCAAGCAGTTTCGAGAGGCTTACCAGCGTCAGCAGGATGAGGACGGTATAGGCGGACTGCATCCGTGAAAGCTTCCTTTGTGAATCTAGAACGACAGCGGGGCGAAACATCGCCATTGAAACAATATGTTAGCGCCGTCTGGCGAAACGGGGCCGCTGCACGATGGTCGCAAGTGGAGGGCAAATATGTAACATGATGATACTTGATGGCCAGGCTAGGACTGCTGGCAAGCATCTGCCCTCGCGGACTGGCAAGCAAGGCACATAACCGTACAATCGACCTTAACGAATAACGTTAAGCTTTTCGTTCATTAATGCGGCGAGGAACATTCTCGCGGTCGGGCAAGGCCGTCTACCTGTAGCAATCCCCGTCCTTCAGGGCGGGGAGGATGTCAACGGATCGGTACAGCGCCTGGTCGCCTGAGCCGTGCCTCGATGGAAACAGAACGTTGCAAGCGTGGCGCCGCAAGGATCGTTCCCGCATAATCCCGCGACTGACATTCGGCAACGGAGAGATTGGGGCGGCGCCTCCCCAATGAACACGATGACCTACACGCTCTACGGCATCAAAGCCTGCGATACCATGAAAAAAGCCCGCACCTGGCTCGAAGACCAGGCCATCGGCTACGAATTTCACGACTACAAGACCCAAGGCATCGACCGCGACAGCCTGAATCGCTGGTGCGACGAACACGGCTGGGAAGTCATCCTCAATCGTGCCGGCACCACCTTCCGCAAGCTAGACGACGCCAGCAAGGCCGATCTCGACCAGGCCAAGGCCGTCGAACTGATGCTGGCCCAGCCGTCGATGATCAAGCGCCCGGTGCTCGACCTCGGCAATCGCACCCTGGTCGGCTTCAAGCCCGACCTGTACGCCGCCGCGCTGGCCTGAACCGGTCTACGTTCCACCCCCTATTTCGCATGAGGTAATCCTATGTCCAACACTCTGTTCAGCCTGGCCTTCGGTGTCGGCTCCCAGAACCGCCAGGGCACCTGGCTGGAAGTCTTCTACGCTCAGCCTCTGGTCAACCCGAGCGCCGAACTGGTGGCCGCCGTTGCCCCGATCCTCGGTTACCAAGGTGGCAACCAGGCCATCACCTTCAGCAACGCCCAGGCCGCTCAGCTGGCCGAGGCCGTCAAGGGCGTCGACGCCGCCCAGGCCGCCCTGCTGACCCGTCTGGCAGAAAGCCACAAGCCGCTGGTCGCCACCGTATTGGCCGAAGATGCAGCCCTGACCTCGACGCCTGAGGCCTATCTCAAGCTGCACCTGCTCTCGCATCGCCTGGTCAAGCCGCACGGCGTGAGCCTGGCCGGCATCTTCCCGCTGCTGCCGAACGTGGCCTGGACCAACCAGGGTGCCGTCGATCTGAGCGAACTGGCCGAGTTGCAATTGGAAGCCCGCCTCAAGGGTGAACTGCTCGAAGTGTTCTCGGTCGACAAGTTCCCGAAAATGACCGACTACGTGGTTCCGGCTGGCGTGCGTATCGCCGACACTGCCCGTGTGCGCCTGGGCGCCTACATCGGCGAAGGCACCACCATCATGCACGAAGGCTTCGTCAACTTTAACGCTGGCACCGAAGGCCCAGGCATGATCGAGGGCCGCGTATCCGCTGGCGTATTCGTCGGCAAGGGTTCGGACCTGGGCGGCGGCTGCTCGACCATGGGCACCCTGTCCGGCGGCGGTAACATCGTCATCAAGGTGGGCGAAGGCTGCCTGATCGGTGCCAACGCCGGTATCGGCATCCCGTTGGGCGACCGCAACACCGTGGAAGCCGGCCTGTACATCACCGCCGGTACCAAAGTGAACCTGCTGGACGAGAACAACGTCCTGGTCAAGGTGGTCAAGGCCCGTGACCTGGCCGGCCAGACCGACCTGCTGTTCCGCCGCAACTCGCTGAACGGCGCCGTGGAGTGCAAGACCCACAAGTCAGCCATTGAGCTGAACGAAGCGCTGCACGCTCACAACTGAGAACCCTGCGCGGTTCGAAGTGATAAGATCGGGTCTGATGTCATGTCAGACCCGATTTTTCATTCCAGGCCCCGCTCACATGTTCCAGCCCTCTCCCTGGCGTGCCGATTTCCCCGCCATTGCCGCCCTGCAACGGCAGCACCAGACCTACCTGGACAGCGCCGCCACCACCCAGAAGCCTCAAGCCTTGCTCGATGCCCTGAGCCACTACTACGGCCATGGCGCCGCGAACGTGCACCGCGCTCAGCATCTGCCCGGCGCCCTGGCGACCCAAGCCTTCGAGGCCAGTCGCGACAAGGTAGCCGCTTGGCTCAACGCCGCGGAATCCCAGCAGATCGTCTTCACCCACGGCGCGACTTCGGCGCTGAACCTGCTGGCCTATGGCCTGGAGTACCGTTTCGAGCCCGGTGACGAAATCGCCATCAGCGCCTTGGAGCACCATGCCAACCTGCTGCCCTGGCAGCAATTGGCGCAGCGACGCAACCTGCGCCTGGTCGTATTGCCAGTCGATGCACGCGGCCTCGTCGATCTGGATCAGGCCCTGCAACTGATCGGCCCACGCACCCGGGTCCTGGCGGTCAGCCAGTTGTCCAACGTGCTCGGCACCTGGCAGCCGCTGCCGGCCCTGCTCGCCCACGCCCGTGCCCAAGGCGCGCTGACCGTGGTCGACGGCGCCCAGGGCATCGTCCATGGACGTACCGATGTGATGCAGTTGGGCTGCGACTACTACGTGTTTTCCAGCCACAAGCTGTATGGCCCGGAGGGCGTGGGTGTGCTGTATGGTCGTCGCGAGGCGCTGGGGCTGCTGCGCCATTGGCAGTTCGGTGGCGAGATGGTGCAACTGGCCGACTACCAAGGCGCCAGCTTCCGCCCGGCGCCCCTGGGCTTCGAGGCTGGCACTCCACCGATCGCCGGGGTGATTGGCCTGGGCGCCACACTCGACTACCTGGCCAGCCTCGACCATCAGGCTGTCCAGGCCCATGAGGCAAACCTGCACCAGCACCTGCTGCGCGGCCTGGGCGACCGCGAAGGCATACGCCTGCTCGGCTCGCCGCAAACGGCACTGGCCAGCTTCGTCATCGACGGCGTGCACAATGCCGACATCGCCCACGTCCTGACTGAACAAGGCATCGCCGTGCGCGCCGGGCATCATTGCGCCATGCCATTGCTCAAAGGACTGGGGCTGGAGGGCGCGATACGGGTTTCGCTGGCGCTGTACAACGACAGCGACGACCTGCAGCGCTTTTTCGATGCGCTCGACCAGGGCCTGGAGCTACTGCGATGAGCCTTCCGGCAGAGGCTCAGGAGGCCTTGGTCAACTTCGCGCAGGCACGCGGCTGGGAGCAGCGTGCGCGGCTGCTGATGCAGTGGGGCGAGCGTCTCGAGCCACTCGGCGAGGCGGACAAGGTCGAGGCCAACCGGGTCCATGGCTGCGAGAGCCTGGTGTGGTTGGTGGCGCAGCAGCACCAGGGCCAGTGGCGGTTCAAGGCTGCCAGCGATGCGCGGTTGTTACGGGGTTTGCTGGCGTTGTTGCTGGTGCGGGTGCAGGGGATGACCAGGACGGAACTAGCTGGCCTGGATCTGCGCGAGTGGTTCACCCAACTTGGGCTGGAGCGCCAATTGTCGCCCTCGCGCAGCAATGGGTTGCATGCGGTGCTGATGCGAATGGCTGAGTTGGCGACTTCCTGTTGAGTCGGCGGTGTGCCCTTCTCCGGCGAGTCGGGGCGCCGAACCGCCGCTCCTACAGGATCTTCACAGCAATCAAAGCCTGCGCCGTACCTGTGGGAGCGGGCTTGTCCCGCGAAGAAGCCGCCGCGACTATTCAGGCTTGACCCGCTCCGACGGCCGCCGCGCCCCCGCCACCAGCTTTTCCACGGCCTTGCTGGCCGCCACCATGCCGAAGGTCGCGGTCACCATCATCACTGCGCCAAAGCCGCCGGCACAGTCCAGGCGCACACCCTCGCCGACGAAGCTCTTCTGCAGGCACACGCTGCCATCACCTTTGGGATAGCGCAGTTGTTCGCTGGAGAATACGCAGGGCACGCCGTAGTTACGGCTGACGTTGCGCGAGAAATTGTAGTCGCGGCGCAAGGTCGAACGCACCCGTGAGGCCAAAGGATCGTTGAAGGTCTTGTTGAGGTCGCCGATCTGGATCTGGGTCGGGTCGATCTGCCCGCCCGCACCACCGGTGGTAACCACCGCGATCTTGCGCCGCCGGCACCAAGCGATCAGGGCAGCCTTGGCCATCACGCTGTCGATGCAGTCGATGACGCAATCGAGGTTTTCGGTGATGTAATCGACCATGGTCTCGCGGGTCACGAAGTCCGCCACGGCATGCACCGTGCACGCGGGGTTGATCGCCCGCAGGCGTTCGGCCATGACATCGACCTTGGCCCGCCCGACTTGCCCTTCCAGCGCATGGGCCTGGCGATTGGTGTTGCTGACGCAGACATCGTCCAGATCGAACAGAGTGATCTCGCCCACGCCGCTGCGCGCCAGCGCTTCCGCTGCCCACGAGCCGACCCCGCCAACCCCGACCACTGCCACGTGGGCCTGGCGCAGGCGTTGCAGGCCATCGTCGCCATACAAGCGAGCGACGCCGGCAAATCGTGGATCTTCTGTGCTCATGCGGATACCCCAGACGCTATACCTCAAAACCGGCGCGCATTATAGGCCACTCACTCCGTGAGCTCCATGGTTAGGAAAGAGCCTACTAACCCTGCTTTAATGTCCTATCTCTTCGACAGATTTGGACGACGATGTCTTCACGTAAATTCGGCATGAACCTGGTAGTGGTCCTGGCCATTGCCGCGCTGTTCACCGGCTTCTGGGCGCTGATCAACCGCCCGGTGTCCGCCCCGGCCTGGCCCGATCAGATCGCCGGTTTCTCCTACTCGCCGTTCCGTCTGGGCGAAAGCCCACAGAAGGGGCAATACCCCAGCGACGACGAGATGCGCCAGGACCTGGAACAGATGAGCAAGATGACGGACAACATCCGCATCTATACCGTGGAGGGCACCCAGGCCGAGATCCCCCGCCTTGCCGAAGAGTTGGGGCTGCGCGTGACCCTGGGCATCTGGATCAGTCCCGACCTTGAACGCAACGAACGCGAAATCGCCAAAGGCATCGCCCTGGCCAATACCTCGCGCAGCGTCGTGCGCGTGGTGGTCGGCAACGAAGCGCTGTTCCGCGAAGAGGTCACCCCCGAAGCGTTGATCCAATACCTGGACCGGGTTCGTGCGGCAGTCAAGGTACCGGTCACCACCAGCGAGCAATGGCACATCTGGAAGGAGAACCCGGAACTGGCCCGCCATGTCGACCTTATCGCCGCGCACATCCTGCCCTACTGGGAATTCGTGCCCATGAAGGACTCGGTGGAGTTCGTCCTCGACCGGGCTCGCGAGCTCAAGCGCCAGTTCCCGCGCAAGCCACTGCTGCTATCGGAAGTCGGCTGGCCGAGCAACGGTCGCATGCGCGGCGGCGCCGACGCTACCCAGGCCGATCAGGCGATCTACCTGCGGACACTGGTCAACACCCTCAACCGACGCGGCTACAACTACTTCGTCATCGAAGCCTACGACCAGCCATGGAAGGCCAGCGACGAAGGTTCGGTAGGTGCCTACTGGGGCGTGTTCAACGCCGAGCGCCAACAGAAGTTCAACTTCGAAGGGCCGGTGGTGGCGATTCCCCAGTGGCGGGCCCTGGCAGTCGCCTCGGTGGTGCTGGCGATGATCGCCCTCGCCGTCTTGCTGATCGACGGCTCGGCCCTGCGTCAGCGGGGCAGGACCTTCCTGACCTTCATCACTTTCCTGTGCGGTTCGGTCCTGGTGTGGATCGCCTATGACTACAGCCAGCAGTACAGCACCTGGTTCAGCTTGACCGTCGGCGTATTGCTGGCCCTTGGCGCCCTGGGGGTATTCATCGTATTGCTCACCGAAGCCCACGAACTGGCCGAGGCGGTATGGATTCACAAGCGGCGCCGAGAGTTCTTGCCGGTACAGGCCGACAGCGCCTACCGACCCAAGGTGTCGGTACATGTGCCTTGCTACAACGAGCCTCCGGAGATGGTCAAGCAGACTCTCGATGCCCTCGCCGCGCTGGACTACCCCGACTACGAAGTATTGGTGATCGACAACAACACCAAGGACCCGGCCGTGTGGGAACCCCTCAAGGCCCATTGCGAGAAGCTCGGCGAGCGCTTCAAGTTCTTCCATGTCGCGCCCCTGGCTGGTTTCAAGGGTGGCGCACTCAACTACCTGATTCCGCACACGGCCAAGGATGCCGAAGTGATCGCGGTGATCGATTCGGACTACTGCGTCGATCGCAACTGGCTCAAGCACATGGTGCCGCACTTCGCCGACCCGAAGATCGCCGTGGTGCAATCGCCGCAGGACTACCGCGACCAACACGAGAGCGCCTTCAAGAAACTGTGCTACAGCGAGTACAAGGGCTTTTTCCACATCGGCATGGTCACCCGCAACGACCGTGATGCGATCATCCAGCATGGCACCATGACCATGACCCGGCGCACCGTGCTGGAAGAGCTTGGCTGGGCGGACTGGTGCATCTGCGAAGATGCCGAACTGGGTTTGCGCGTTTTCGAGAAAGGTCTGTCGGCGGCCTATGCCCACAACAGCTACGGTAAGGGTCTGATGCCGGACACCTTCATCGACTTCAAGAAACAACGCTTCCGCTGGGCCTATGGTGCCATCCAGATCATCAAGCATCATGCTGGTCAACTGCTGCGCGGCAAGGGCAGTGAACTGACCCGCGGCCAGCGTTACCACTTCCTCGCCGGCTGGCTGCCATGGATCGCCGACGGCATGAATATCTTCTTCACCGTCGGCGCCTTGCTGTGGTCGGCAGCGATGATCATCGTGCCGCACCGGGTCGACCCGCCACTGATGATTTTCGCCATTCCGCCACTGGCGCTGTTCTTCTTCAAGGTTGGCAAGATCGTCTTTCTCTACCGCAGAGCGGTCGGGGTCAACCTCAAGGACGCCTTCGCCGCCGCGCTGGCGGGGCTGGCCTTGTCCCACACCATTGCCAAGGCCGTGCTGTACGGTTTCTTCACCAGCAGCATGCCGTTCTTCCGCACCCCGAAGAACGCCGACAGCCATGGTCTGATGGTGGCGATTGCCGAAGCCCGTGAGGAACTGTTCATCATGTTGCTGCTATGGGGCGCGGCAGCGGGTATCTACCTGGTGCAAGGCCTGCCCAGCTCGGATATGCGCTTCTGGGTCGCCATGCTGCTGGTGCAATCGTTACCGTACCTGGCGGCGCTGGTGATGGCGTTGCTGTCCTCGCTACCGAAACCGGCGCACCAGGCTGATCCGGTCAAGGTGTAGGCGATCCCGCCCGGTGCTTTCAAGCTGCCCGGCATTGAGCGGGCAGCGTCTCATAATGGCGGTTTGGATCGAGTTTCTCGGCTGGCTGGAACTCGAGGATGCAGGTGCGCGCTCCCGGTATCTCGACCGACAGGCTTGCGCCCTGGCGGTAGTCGTGCAAGAAGACCACACCCGCGTGCTGAACCAGAGTGACGAACTCGCCGGCGGCGTCAGTGACTTTCGCGCCGGCAGGAATGGGCTTTCCATCGTGCGATACCATCAACAGCAACCGTCTGCGTTGCTGGACGTCGAATGCCACCTTCGAAACCGTGCCACGACGCGCCTGCACGGTGACGATCGCATTATCCAGTTCAGCGCTGCGCGGCAGACTGCGTGAGCGCACCTGTACCGGCACCTCTCGGTAAGGCTCGACCTGCGCCACTACCGCTCGCCCGTTACCGTCGGTGCGCACCGGGCCGCTGGGGGTCGTCACTTCGATATCCTCCAGCGCAGCGACGTTCAACAACGCAAAGGTATCGTGCACGGAATAAGGCGAAAGAGTGATGCCCTCCTCGTGGGCAACCGCCGCACCCCGAAGGTCGGCAGACACGCTGCGATCGTCGCGACCATTACCTGCATAATCGAGGCGCATCTGGTTGGAATCGTTTCGCAGTGACACACCCGCGCGGCTGCGTAGTCCATCCTGGCCGGCCCGCTGTTCCAGGCCCAGGTCATAGTCGAGCCGGTCATTGACCTGTTGACGCAGGGTGATCCCAGTCCGTCGAGTTTCACCTTTGCCGACGTGGGAAAGCCGTAGCCGCCGCTTTCCGTCCAATGGCACGCTGAGCCCGAGGTACATCGCTCGCCCGCCCCTGCCTGTACGACTTGCCCAGTCCACCCCGACATTGACAGTGGCCTTGGACAGCGCCTTCGACCAGGCCAGGTGGGTGCGGCCGAGGCGCTGTCCGTCGGCCAGGCGCGACTGTCCGAGACCAAAGCTGAACCCTCCCAGACGAGCCTGTTGCGAAGACAGCGAAAAGGAGTATTGGTCGCGTTCGAATGCAACCTGTCCAGACTTGTCTGCAGTGTTCAACGCCTCATGGAGCTGGCGATAGCCAGAGGTCTGCCGCGAGTAGTCGACGGTTGCCTGCCAGTTGCGTCCCCATCGTTGCGCCAGGCGCAGTTGGCTCTGCGAGCCCACGTGTCCATGTCGACCGGCCCAGGACTGTCGCCAGACTGTCGAGATTTGCGCATCGGTCCAGGCAAGCAGCCCGAGCCCCACACCCAAAGCCTGATAATCGGCGTTGGCCAGCGCGCCGCTTGCGGTCGCCAGGCGTCCGCCGAGGTTACCGTTCCAGCCCCCGCTAAGCACCGTAGGCGAGTGCTCGTGGTCACGCATTGCCCCCAAACCGTAGGTGAACCCGGCGGGCGAGTCGAGCCCGACCGAGGGAGGCGTCGCAACATTCAGCCTGCGCCTCTTGCCATCGGCCTCGATGATGCTCACTTCGAGAGGTGCGAGGGGGTCGACCAGTGCTGGCGGCACCAGGGCGAATGGCCCCGCCGGAACCAGGGTAGCGTGCACCAGTCTTCCCCCCTGACGCACTTCGACACGCGCTGGGGTCTGAGCGATGCCTTCGATGGTCCGCTGGTCGATCGCCTCGTGCAAGGCCTGCTCAGGGAATGCTTGAACACCTGTCACCGCCATGCCACCCAGGAGCGGATTTCGCAGATCTATCTGCCCAAGCTGAAAGACCAGCGCCGGCTGCTCAAAAGTTCGCTGGGCATAAGCATCGAGCCAGTCGACCCGCTGTTGCCCGTCCAGGCTGCCGGCCAATTGATGGCTTCGAAGCACCCAATTTCCAGCGTTGAGCCCCAGCTCGGTCCTGGCAGTCCAGGCATCCTCTGCGTTTACGCCAAATCGATGTTGCGACCAGGCCAGATCGTAGTTGAGCACCCCTGCCATACCGCCGGAGTCGTAATGGGCGGACGATTGGCCGTGGCGATCGCGGGACAGCGCCTGGGGCGGTACGATCAGGTCCACTGCCGAGGCCTGGGGGTCGAGGTGCACGATGCTTTGCGGATGTGACGCCTGGAAGCGTTCGCAGTCAACGCCAGGACTGTCGAGCTGCCCCGGTGGAGCGACCATGTGCGCGGAATCGAGTAGAGGCCGGTCTATACACAATTCACCGGCTTGGGTGATGCGCACCTCCACCCGCCCCAGGGCCCGCCCATTGACCGTCAATGCTACCGGGTGGGTGCCGGGAGTGAAGCGCGCAGCGTTGGCGAGGTACTCCGCCACGCCGGGGTCGATGCCTCGCTCACGCAAGGTCTGCCGATCGAACCCGGCCGCTTGCGCATGCCCCGTGCTGCACAGTGCCGACATGCAGCACCCCAGCAATGCTATCCAGGCGAACGGCTTGAGCATCAGTGTTCGGACGGCTGGAGCGTGGTCTCGAAGGCTCCGACCGCAAACCCATACACGGTCGCCGGGAATATGCGTACCCGCTGCACGTCACTGCGTGCAAGGTGATCCGAAGAAGCCAGCAGGGATTGACCGGGCAGGAGGTAACTACGCGGTAACGAAACGTTTTTGCCAGAGGGCAACAGCACGACATCCTGCGCCAGACGCACCACATGCAGACTCGGATTCGTCACCCTCAGCTGACCGGCGTCCAGACTCCAGACGAGCTGGGTCCAAGGTGTGCGATCCAGGTCCAGTCCCCTTGGATGAATGAGCAATGGAAGGTTCTGGCGGATCGTCACCCCTACCTTGGTGACGCTGTCACCGCCGGGGCTCAGTTCCGGAACGCCTTCGAACACCACGCGCTTGAGCCGTTGCCCCTGCAAGGGCACATCATCGCGCAGGATGAACCGCACCACCTGCTCCTGACCTGCCTCCACCCGCCAGGCCGGCTGAGTCAGGAACACCAATGGTTCATCATCCTCAGGGATGTCTTGGATCGTCACCAGCAACAATGCCGCCCGGTCGTCATCGTTGCGCACTCGGATCGACGTCTCGCCGTCGGCCTCGTGGACGATGACAACCGAGGTTTCCGGTACCATCCCGTCCGCCAGCGTGGGCAAAGGTCTGAGGAGGAATACGCTGGCCAGGCCAATCGCAGCAAACAGGAACGGTTTCATCTATGCCCTCAGAGGTAGTGCACTTCGAGCGTAGAGGCACCGTCGAGCTCTATACCTGCGCCAACATCCAGGTTGTTGAGGGGTGAGATGTACAGATTCACGCGCATCTGCGCGGTCAGGCTTTGAATCGCCACCGGCTGGCTGCTGTTGCCTGGCGCGAAGCTATGCAGGGTATTGGACCGACTGTTGGTGAGGCGGTTGTGAGATACCCCATCTTCGCGCATCCAACTGGCACCACCATTGCCACTGAAAAAGCGGGAGACTGCCTTCTTGCCATCCACCTCGATGCTCGAACCGAGAATGGCCAACTGATAGTTACCTATCTTGTTGCTCCCATTCATGCCCAGGCCGAAGTTGTATCCGTCCACGGTCGCTGCGCTACCGGCCCGGGAATCTATCGCGCGCAAGCCGAACCGGGTCGGTCCGTCGCACTGGATGTTGAGTACTTGATAGGGCGAATCGATCTGGGTGAACTGGGTCTGCGACAGCTGTTTACTGCTGATGGTCTTGAAGTTGTACTCGCCGCCACCACTGAGGGTGGGCATGCAGGCACTGGGCCTGATCACGCCGCTGACGGTAATCTCGGCGCTGCCAGCCCAGGCCAATGGGCTGGCTCCCATGGCTGCCAACACGAGCAGGCGGTGTAGTCGTTTCATGTTCAAGCTCCTCGTTATCAAAACGTCGCCACAATGGCTGGAGGAGCTTATGAGCTGGCCTGGCGCGAGGTCAGACGGCAAGCATTCCGAGAGAAACCATCTCCCGTGAATGCTCAGCCTGAGGCGTTTTGCTTTAGACTATTGCCCCCTTGCCTGCCTTGCCCGCTTCTGGAGTACCACGATGACGGCCCCAGCCGACCTCACCCCCACCCTGCAACTGGCCTGCGACCTGATCCGTCGCCCGTCGGTCACCCCCGTCGACGCCGACTGCCAGGCGCAGATGATGAATCGCCTTGGCGCCGTGGGCTTCCAGCTCGAGCCGATGCGCATTGAGGACGTCGACAATTTCTGGGCGACCCACGGCAACCAGCACGGTCCGGTACTGTGTTTCGCCGGCCATACCGACGTGGTGCCCACCGGTCCGGTGCAGCAGTGGCAGCATGAGCCTTTCGAGGCGCTGATCGATGCCGACGGCATGCTCTGCGGCCGTGGCGCGGCTGACATGAAAGGCAGTCTGGCATCCATGGTGATCGCCAGCGAACGCTTCGTGCAGGACTACCCGAACCACCGCGGCAAGGTCGCCTTTCTCATCACCAGCGACGAGGAAGGCCCGGCCCACCATGGCACCAAAGCAGTGGTCGAGCGCCTGAAGGCCCGCAACGAGCGCCTGGACTGGTGCATCGTCGGCGAGCCGTCGAGCACCACCCTGCTCGGTGACGTGGTCAAGAACGGCCGTCGTGGCTCGCTGGGCGCCAAGCTCACCGTGCGCGGCAAACAAGGCCATGTGGCCTACCCGCACCTGGCGCGCAACCCGATCCACCTGGCCGCCCCGGCCCTGGCCGAACTGGCCGCGGAGCACTGGGACGAAGGCAACGCGTTCTTCCCGCCGACCAGCTTCCAGATCTCCAATCTGAATTCCGGCACCGGTGCCACCAACGTCGTGCCGGGAGAGCTCACCGCGCTGTTCAACTTCCGCTTCTCCACCGAATCGACCGTCGAAGGCCTGCAGGCGCGGGTATCGGCAATCCTCGACAAGCACCAGCTGGACTGGTCGATCGACTGGGCACTGTCGGGCCTTCCGTTCCTCACCGAACCCGGCGAACTGCTCGATGCGGTCTCGGCCAGCATCAAAGGCGTCACCGGTCGCGACACCCAGCCCTCCACCAGCGGTGGCACCTCCGATGGCCGCTTCATCGCCACCATGGGTACCCAGGTGGTCGAACTCGGCCCGGTCAACGCCACCATCCACCAGGTCGACGAACGTATCCTGGCCAGCGACCTCGACCTGCTGACCGAGATCTACTACCAGACCCTGGTGCGGTTGCTCGCCTGATGCTCACCTGCCCTCTTTGCCAGGCGGCCCTAACGCGGCTCGACAATGGTGTGGTATGCCCCGCCGGGCACCGCTTCGATCGCGCCCGCCAGGGGTACCTGAACCTGTTGCCGGTGCAGCACAAGAACAGCCGCGACCCAGGTGACAACCAGGCCATGGTCGAGGCCCGCCGCGATTTCCTCGAAGGCGGGCATTACGCTCCGGTGGCCCGGCGTCTGGCCGAACTCGCCGCCGAGCGCCAGCCCAAGGCCTGGCTCGACATCGGTTGCGGCGAAGGCTACTACACCGCACAGCTCGCCCAGGCCGTGCCCCAGGCCGACGGCTATGCGCTGGACATCTCCCGCGAGGCGGTCAAACGCGCCTGCCGGCGAGCTCCGTCGGTCACCTGGATGGTGGCCAGCATGGCCCGGGTACCGCTGGCCGATGCCAGTTGTCAGTTCATCGCCAGCGTATTCAGCCCGCTGGACTGGGCCGAGGCCAAGCGCGTGCTCGGCCCCGGCGGCGGCCTGATGCGGGTCGGCCCGACCAGCGGCCACCTGATGGAACTGCGTGAAGTGCTCTACGATGAAGTGCGCCCTTACGCTGACGACAAGCACCTGGCCTTGGTGCCGCCCGGCATGGCCCACGACCATAGCGAGATCCTCGAGTTTCGCCTGAGCCTGGCCGCGCCCAAGGCCCGTGCCGACCTGCTGGCGATGACCCCGCACGGCTGGCGCGCCAGTGCCGAGAAGCGCGCCCGGGTGATCGATCAGCCCGAGCCCTTCGAGGTCACGGTTTCCATGCGTTATGACTATTTCGTGCGCCAAGACTGAGCACACTGGAGCCCCCTATGCGCCAACCTGATATCGAGATCTATCTGAAAGACGCCGACGTCGACCACAAGCAAATCGCCCAGTGGCTCGACCAAGCTGTAGGCACTTGCAGCGAATGGCAGCAGAAAGGCCAGACCTACAAGTGCAAGGCCGGTAACATTCCGGTCACTTGGTTACCCAAAGCTGTAGGGAAATGGAACAGTCTTTATCTGGAAAGTGACCAGACTCCGTGGGAAGACGATGTCGCCTGCGCACGCGCAGCCTTTGCCGCGCTGGGCGTGGAAGTCCGCTGCGCGCCGGGTGGCTGGGTCGAGGAAGACGGTGAAGAGGATGCCGATCGATGGATCCGCATCAGCGCCGACGGTGAAGAAGAAATCACCTGGCGCACCTGACAGCATGGTGTTCTCTGTAGGAGCGGGCTTGTCCCGCGAAGCGAACACCGCGGTGACTGGCACCGGCTGCGCCGGTGTTCGCGGGGCAAGCCCGCTCCTACACGCTTACAGCCAGAGGCTCAGAGGCCTACCACGTCCTCGGCTTGCAGGCCTTTCTGGCCCTGCACGCAGGCGTATTCCACCCGCTGCCCTTCGACCAGGGTACGATGCCCCTCACCGCGGATCGCCCGATAGTGGACGAAGACATCCGCACCACCTTCGCGCTGAATGAAGCCATAACCCTTGGCATCGTTGAACCACTTTACATTCCCAGTCTCACGAGACGACATCTGAACTACTCCGGTTTTTTATTGTGAAGATCGCCTTGCAGGCACAAGGTCACCCCCGTGCCGACGCCGCTTGCTCGAATATCTTGCAAGGTGCAGGCCGAGTATATGACACAGAACAAAAAAGATTCATGACTGGCAGACAAAATCGCGTATTTTGCTGAACTTCTGCGGATACGGCAGACTAACGGGCAGCATACTCATCGAACTTTACCCCAGGGCACTCACCCCATGACCCGTTCCCCCCTGCGCCGCTTGATCTTCGGCGCCCTCCGTCGCCTGTTGTACCTGTGGGTGCGCTCAGAAACCATCAACCAGTCATCCGTGACCTTGCAGCTCGACCGCAGCCGCCCGGTGTTCTATGCCCTGCCTTCGCCCTCGTTGACCGACCTCGCAGTGATCGACCGCGAATGCACCAAGGCGGGGCTGCCACGGCCGGTACTGCCCGTCAGTGTCGCCAACCAGCAGGAGCCCGCGGCGTTCTTCTACCTCACTCCCGAACCCGACTGGCTCGGCCGCCAGGACAAACGCGGCGCGCCACCGACCTTGCAACGCCTGGTCACGGCTGTGAGCCAGCACCCGGAAGAAGATGCGCAGATCATTCCGGTCAGCGTGTTCTGGGGCCAGACCCCGGCCAGTGAGTCGAGCCCTTGGAAACTGCTGTTCGCCGATAGTTGGGCCGTTACCGGTCGCTTGCGCCGGCTGCTGACCGTCCTCATCCTTGGCCGCAAGACCCGCGTGCAGTTCTCTGCCCCTATCCACGTGCGCGAACTGGTCGAACACAACAAGGGGCACGAGCGCACGGTGCGCATGGCCCAGCGCCTGATGCGCGTGCATTTTCGCAATCTCAAGACCGCCGTCATCGGCCCGGACATCTCGCACCGGCGCCATCTGGTCAAGGGGCTGGTCCATGCGCCGCTGGTGCGCCAGGCCATCGGTGAGGAAGCGGCTCGCGAGAACATCCCGCTGGCCAAGGCCGAAGCCCAGGCACTGCGCTACGGCAACGAGATCGCCTCGGATTACACCTACACCGCCATCCGCTTTCTGGAAGTGGTCCTGAGCTGGTTCTGGAACAAGATCTACGACGGCATCAAGGTCAACCACATTGAGCAGGTACAGGGTATCGCGCCAGGTCACGAAGTGATCTACGTACCTTGCCACCGCAGTCATATCGACTATCTGCTGCTGTCATACCTGCTGTTTCGCAACGGCCTGACACCCCCACATATCGCCGCCGGCATCAACCTCAACATGCCTGTGATCGGCGGCCTGTTGCGCCGCGGCGGCGCATTCTTCATGCGCCGGACCTTCAAGGGCAATCCGCTGTACACGGCGGTGTTCAACGAATACCTGCACACCTTGTTCACCAAGGGCTTCCCGGTGGAGTACTTCGTCGAGGGCGGGCGCTCGCGGACCGGTCGCATGCTGCAACCACGCACCGGCATGCTGGCGATCACCCTGCGTAGTTTCCTGCGCTCCTCGCGCACGCCGATCGTCTTCGTGCCGGTTTACATCGGCTACGAGCGAGTGCTCGAGGGCCGCACCTACCTGGGCGAATTACGGGGTGCCAGCAAGAAGAAGGAATCGATTCTCGACATCTTCAAGGTCATCGGTGCATTGAAGCAGCGCTTCGGTCAGGTCTACGTCAACTTCGGCGAACCGATCCGCCTGGCCGGCTTTCTCGACCAGCAGCAACCCGGATGGCGTGAGCAGGACCTCGGCCCACAATTCCGCCCAGCCTGGCTCAACGAAACCACCACCCGCCTGGGCGAAACCGTGGCCCGTCACCTGAACGAGGCGGCAGCGGTCAACCCGGTCAACCTGGTGGCCCTGGCATTGCTGTCCAGCAGCCGCCTCGCTCTCGACGAGCGCGCCCTGGTCCGCGTACTCGACCTGTACCTGGCACTGTTGCGCCAAGTGCCGTACTCCAGCCACACCACCTTGCCCGAAGGTGACGGGCAGGCATTGATCGAACATGTCAGGGGCATGGACCTGCTGTCCGAGCAGAACGATGCCATGGGCCGCATCCTTTATCTGGATGAAGCCAACGCGGTACTGATGACTTATTACCGCAACAACGTGCTGCATATCTTCGCTCTGCCAGGCCTGCTCGCCAGTTTCTTCCTCAGCAGTTCGCGGATGAGCCGGGATCTGCTCGGTCAGTATGTGCACGCGCTCTATCCCTACCTGCAGGCCGAACTGTTCCTGCGCTGGGCACCCGAGCAGTTGGACGAAGCGATCGACCAGTGGTTGGCCGTGTTGGTCGAGCAAGGCTTGCTGCGCCGCGAAGGCGACACATTCATGCGCCCGGCGCCAAGCTCACGGCAGTTCGTACTGCTGACCCTGCTGGCCCGCGCCATCACCCAGACGCTACAACGTTTCTACATGGCGACCTCGCTGCTGCTCAACAGCGGCCAGCACACGCTCAGCGCCGAGGCGCTCGAAGACCTGTGCGTGATGATGGCGCAGCGCCTGTCGATCCTGCATGGCCTCAACGCACCGGAATTCTTCGACAAGACCTTGTTCCGTCACTTCATCCAGACTCTGCTCGAACAAGGCGTGCTGCGCCCGGATGGTAACGGCAAGCTGAGCTATCACGAGAAACTTGGCGAGCTCACCGAAGGGGTGGCCAAGCGCGTGCTTTCAGCCGAACTCCGCCTGTCGATTCGTCAAGTCGCGTTGCACCATGACGAAGCTGCTCCCAAAACACTGGAGATTCCATGAAAAAACATTTGATGCTGTTCTGCGCCGCCCTGCTGGCGGCCTGCTCCAGCAACGAGCCCGCACAGCAAGCGCAGCTCGACGGCGAAGTCTTCTATCTGCAACGCATCGCCCTGCCGCCCACCGCGACCCTCAGCGTCAGCCTGCAGGACGTCTCGCTGATGGACGCGCCAGCGGTCACCCTGGCTAGCCAGGCCGGCCCGGTCAAAGGCAATGTGCCGCTGCCGTTCCACCTCACCTATGACCCGGCTCAGGTCAAGCCTGGCCACCGCTACGCGGTGAGAGCGCGCATCGAACTGGACGGCAAACTGCTGTTCACCAGTACCGAGCAGCACCGCGTGCTGCTCGACGGCAGCGACCCACGACTCTTGCGGGTCAAGGTCGACCCGGTGCGCTGATCCCCTCAGATATTCGTCGATAAGGAAATACTCATGTCCCGCTTCTCCCTGCGCTTCACCACCCTGTGCGCTGGCCTGATGCTTTCAGCCAGTGCCATGGCCCTTTCGCTGGGCGACCTCTCGCAATCGGATGCCAGCGCCGGCCTCAAGGATGCCTTGACCCAGGGCGCGCAGCTGGCCGTCAAGCAACTGAGCACCCCAGGTGGCTTCAACGACAACCCGGATGTGCGCATCGAGCTGCCCGGCAAACTCGGCAAGGCGGCCAAGGCCATGAAGATGTTCGGCCAGGGCGATAAAGTCGAAGCCCTGGAAAACAGCATGAACGCCGCCGCCGAGGCCGCCGTGCCACAGGCCCAGGCGATCCTCGTCGATGCGGTGAAGAAAATGAGCGTAGCCGACGCCAAGGGCATCCTCAGCGGCGGTGACGACTCGGCCACCCAGTACCTGAACAAGAGCAGCCGCGAACAGATCCGCGCCAAGTTCCTGCCCATCGTCAAGCAAGCCACCGACAAGGTCGGAGTGGCCCAGCAGTACAATGCATTCGCCGGTCAGGCCAAGAGCCTGGGCCTGATCAAGGACGACGCCAACATCGAGAACTATGTGACCGAAAAGGCCCTGGATGGCCTGTTCGAGAGGATCGCCAAAGAAGAACAGAGCATTCGCCAGAACCCGGCACAAGCGGCCACCAGCCTGGCCAAGAAGGTTTTCAGCGCGCTCTGAAGCGCATAGCTGCAAGCTGCAAGCTGCAAGCTGCAAGAAAAGCGGTACTTGCGTGCCCCCCCACTTCTTGTGGCTTGCAGCTTATAGCTTGTCGCCTTTCCTCACCCTGAACCAGGCCGCATACAACGCCGGCAGGAACAGCAGCGTCAAGGCCGTGGCCACGATCAGCCCGCCCATGATGGCCACCGCCATCGGTCCGTAGAACACACTGCGCGACAACGGAATCATCGCCAGCACCGCCGCCAGCGCGGTCAGCACGATGGGTCGGAAGCGCCGCACGGTGGCCTCGATGATCGCCTGCCAGCGGTCCAGCCCGGCGGCGATATCCTGCTCGATCTGATCGACCAGGATCACCGAGTTACGCATGATCATCCCCGCCAGGGCGATGGTCCCGAGCATGGCGACGAAGCCGAAAGGCTGGCGGAACACCAACAGGAAAAGGGTCACGCCGATCAGCCCCAGGGGCGCGGTGAGGAACACCATCACCGTGCGCGAGAAACTGCGCAACTGGACCATCAACAAACTCAGCACCACCACCACGAACAGCGGCATGCCGGCGTTCACCGACTTCTGCCCGCGGGCGGCATCCTCCACGGTGCCACCCACTTCGAGCAGGTAGCCGTCGGGCAGCTTGGCCTCGATCGCGGCCAGGGTCGGTTCGATCTGGCGCACCAAGGTGGCGGGCTGCTCCTGGTCGTAGATATCGGCACGCACAGTCACCGTCGGCAAGCGGTTGCGGTGCCAGATGATGCCCTCCTCGAAGCCATATTCCAGGGTCGCCACCTGCGACAGGGCCACGCTCTGACCGTTGTCGGTGGGCAATGCCAGGCTACCGAGGTTGCCCAGCTCGCTGCGTTCGCGCGGGGTGCCACGCAACAGGATCTCGATCAATTCGTTGTCTTCACGGTACTGGCTGACCGAGGTACCGGTCAGCGAGCTCTGCAGAAAGCTCGACAAGTGCGCCGTACTTACGCCCAGCGCCCGCGCACGATCCTGATCGATGTTCAGGTATACCGCCTTGCTCGGCTCTTCCCAGTCCAGGTGCACGTTGACCACATGCGGGTTCTCGCGCACCTTGGCCGCCACTTCACGGGCCAAGGCCCGTACTTGCTCGATGTGCTCGCCCGTCACCCGGAACTGCACCGGATAGCCCACGGGAGGACCGTTTTCAAGGCGCGTGACCCGACCGCGCAGGTCGGGAAACTGCTGGTCCAGCGTAGCGATCAGCCAACTGCGAAGGTGTTCGCGGTCGTCGAGCGATTTGGCCAGCACCACGAACTGGGCGAAGCTCGCCGCAGGCAATTGTTGGTCCAGCGGCAGATAGAAACGCGGCGAGCCGGTGCCGACATAGGCCACGTAGTTGTCGATCCCATCCTGCTGCTTGAGCAGAGCCTCCAGTTGCTTGACCCGCTCGGTCGTATTGGCCAGCGAAGCGCCTTCGGCCAGCTTGAGATCGACCATCAGTTCCGGACGGCCAGAGGCGGGGAAAAACTGCTGCGGTACGAAACGGAACAACAGGATGCTGCCGACGAACGCGGCAATGGTCAGCACGATCACCGTCTTGCGCCGTCGTACGCACCACTCCACCAGACGCCGGACCCGTTGATAGAACGGTGTGTCATAGGGGTCCGGGGCGTGCCCGTCCTTGCCGTGCCTGGCAGCATGCATCTTGGCCAGGTCCGGCAACAGCCGCTCGCCCAGATAGGGCACGAACAGCACCGCAGCCACCCAGGACGTTAGCAAGGCAATGGTCACCACCTGGAAGATCGAGCGCGTGTACTCACCGGTACTGGACGCTGCGGTGGCGATGGGCAGGAAACCCGCCGCAGTGATCAGCGTGCCCGTCAGCATCGGGAACGCGGTACTGGTCCAGGCGTAGCTGGCCGCCTTGAGACGGTCGAAGCCCTGTTCCATCTTGATTGCCATCATTTCCACGGCGATGATCGCATCGTCCACCAGCAGGCCCAGCGCCAACACCAGTGCGCCGAGGGAAATCTTGTGCAGGCCGATGCCGAAGTAATGCATCGCCGCGAAAGTCATGGCCAGCACCAGCGGAATGGCCAGAGCCACCACCAGGCCGGTGCGCAGCCCGAGCGAGAAGAAGCTCACCAGCAACACGATGACCAGTGCTTCGGCCAGCACCTGGACGAACTCACCGACTCCTGCCTTGACCGCCGCCGGCTGGTCCGAGACCTTGCGCAGCTCCATGCCCGCCGGCAGATTGCGCGCCAGCCGTTCGAATTCGGCTTCCAGGGCCTTCCCCAGGACCAGGATGTCGCCACCGTCCTTCATCGCCACGGCCAGGCCGATGGCATCTTCGCCCATGAAGCGCATGCGCGGCGCAGGTGGATCGTTGAAGCCTCGGTGCACCTCGGCGACATCGCCTATGCGCAGGGTGCGATCACCGACCCGAATGGGAAACTGGCGGATCTGCTCGACACTGTCGAAGCGCCCGCTGACCCTTAGCTGCAAACGCTCGCTGGGGGTTTCGAAAAAGCCTGCGGTACTGACTGCGTTCTGCTCGCGCAGCGCCTGCTGCACCGCTTCCAATGGCACGCCAAGGGTCGCCAGCTTGAGGTTGGAGAGTTCGATCCAGACTTTTTCATCCTGCAGGCCGATCAGTTCGACCTTGCCCACATCCTTGACCCGCTGCAGTTGGATCTGGATCCGGTCGGCATAGTCCTTGAGCACCGCATAGTCGAAACCTTGGCCGGTCAGCGCATAGATATTGCCGAAGGTGGTGCCGAACTCATCGTTGAAGAATGGGCCCTGGACCTCTGGCGGCAAGGTGTGACGAATGTCCGAGACCTTCTTGCGGATCTGATACCACAGCTCGGGGATATCCTTGGACGGCATCGAGTCGCGGGCCATGAAGGTCACCTGGGACTCGCCCGGACGCGAAAAAGAGACGATCCGCTCGTATTCGCCGGTTTCCATCAGCTTCTTCTCGATACGCTCGGTGACCTGGCGCGACACCTCCTCGGCCGTGGCGCCCGGCCACAAGGTCTGGATGACCATGGCCTTGAAGGTGAACGGCGGATCTTCGCTTTGACCGAGCTTGGTGTAGGACATCGTCCCCACCGCAGCTAGCAGGATCATCAGGAACAAAACGATCTGGCGATTGCGCAACGCCCAGGCAGAAAGGTTGAAACCCATCGGGACTTACTCCTTGGCCGTCAGGTTGACTACCCGGTTGCTGCGGTCGACGGGCCGTACCGTCTGCCCTTCACGCAACACGTGGCCGCCGGCGGCGACGATCCAGTCGTCGGCGCTGAGCCCCTCGAGCACCGGCACACGCTCGCTGCCATAAGGACCCAGACGCACCGGTGCCCGCTCCAGACGGTGCTCGGGGTTGACCCGCCAAACGTAGGCCTGACCATTTTCCGAGCTGACCGCCGACAACGGCACCGCCAAGGGCACCCGGCCTTCATGACTGATGTACACCCGGGCGCTCTGCCCCAGTTCGGCCGGCACGGTGGCCGAAGTGAACGCGATGCGCGCGGCGAAGGTTCGCGAACGAGGGTCGGCGGCAGGCGACAGTTCCCGGATGCGCCCTTCGAAACGCTGGCCAGGGTGCGACCAGAGTTCGACGCTCACCGCCTGGCCAACGGCGAACCGAGCGAACTGCTGTTCGGGGAAGCTGATGGCCACTTCACGCTCGCCATCGGCGGCCAGCGTGAAAACCGTCTGCCCTGCGGCGACCACCTGCCCGACCTCGACCTCGCGTTTGGCGATCACCCCTGCCTGGGGCGCTCGCAGCACGGCATAGGCGGCCTGGTTGCCGGCAACGTCGAACTCGGCCTTGGCCTGTTTCACACGGGCCAGACCGGCGCGGTAGAGGTTCTCGGCATTGTCGTACTGGGAGTGGCTGACCATCTGCCGGTCCAGCAGTTTGCGGTATCGGTCGCGTTCGGCACGCACCAGCGACAGGTTAGCCTCGGCGGCCGCAAGTTGAGCGCGGTTGGCCTCCAGTTGCAGGCGCACATCCTGTGGGTCGAGCTCGGCCAACGGCTGCTCGGCCTTGACCCGTTGCCCCGCCTCGACCAGTCGCCGGCTGACCTTGCCCGCAATGCGGAAGGCCAGGTCCGGTTCGAAGCGCGCGTGCACCTCGCCGGGGTAGCTGTCGGCCCCGGCTTCGAGCGGCTGTGGCTGAACCACCAACGCCGGACGAGGGCTAGCGGGCGGTGTCGCCTCCTGGCCGCAAGCGACCAGCAGCAGGGCGGCAAGCACCGGCACAGTTAAAGACAAGGCAGGGCGCAACATGATGAGTCCTTTCGCGAGGAGCGATGTCGAGTTTTTATACTGGTGAGTATACTAAATCAGGCAAGCGAAGCCGGGAAGCCGGCACGGCCAAGAAAAACCACATTAAGCTGGAGTATCTCTTGCAGCCCAAACGCACCTGAGCGGCTAAGATAGACGTCCATTCATCCATACGCGGATTCCAATGCCCAACGACGCACCCAACGGGCCAGGTCGCCCCAAGGACCTGGCCAAGCGCGAGTCCATCCTCGAGGCGGCCAAGTCGCTGTTCCTCAGTCTCGGCTATGCCAACACCAGCATGGATGCGGTCGCTGCGGCGGCAGGTGTTTCGAAGCTCACCGTGTACAGCCACTTCACCGACAAGCAGACCCTGTTCTGCTCGGCGGTCATGGCCACCTGCCAGATCCAACTGCCCGATCTGCTGTTCGAGTACCCCGAAGGTGTGCCGGTGGAGGAAGTACTGCTGAACATCGCCCGTGGTTTCCAGGCGTTGATCAGCAGCGACGAGGCGGTGAAGCTGAGCCGCTTGATCATGGCCCAGGGTAGCCAGGACCCAAGCTTCGGTGAGTATTTCTACGAAGCCGGGCCCAAGCGCGTGCTGGCTGGAATGGAGGCGTTGCTGCGGGATATCGATGCGCGGGGGCTGCTACGGATCGCAAATCCACTGCACGCGGCAGAGCACTTCTTCTGCCTGGTCAAGGGCGCGCCGGATTATCGTTTGCTGCTGGGCTGTGCGGGACCGCTCGAAGGGGAAGAGGCCGAGGCGCATGTGCGCGAGGTGGTCGGGGTGTTTATGCGGGCTTTCCGGCCCTGAGAATTTGACAGGGGCTGGGTGATCTCCCATAGGAATTTCACACCCCCCTGTGGAAGCGTGCCCGCGAAGAGGCCGGCACAGCTCTACCTGATCAAGCCTTGAGCGCCTTCTTCGGATAAACGTCATACCGGCTCGACTTGCCTTCCAGGCTATGGCTCGGCTTGGGCCCGTCGATGATCGGCGCCTTACGTGGGCGTTTGACCACCACTCGGTGACTGGCCAGCGCCAGCGCCGCTTCCAGCAAGGCCGGGGCGTCCAGGTCGTCGCCTACCAAGGGCCGGAACACGCGCATTTCCTTTTTCACCAATGCGCTCTTGTCGCGGTGGGGAAACATCGGATCGAGATAGATCACCTGCGGCGCCTCGCCTTCCCAGCTGCGCATGCGTTCGATGGCATTGCCGGTCAGCAGCCGCATGCGCGCGACGATCGGGCCGACCTCGGCATCCCCGACCGCACGGGCCAAGCCATCCTCGAGCAGGGCTGCGATCAACGGCTGACGTTCGATCAGGGTCATCTGGCAGCCGAGGCTGGCCAGCACGAATGCGTCCTTGCCCAAGCCCGCCGTGGCATCCAGCACCTGAGGCCGTACACCTTGGGCAATCCCCACCGCCTTGGCGATCATCTGCCCGTTGCCACCACCGAACAGTCGGCGGTGCGCCGCCTGGCCTTCTACGAAGTCCACCCGCACCGGGCCTGGAGCCTGGGGGCCGAGTTGCTGGATCTGCAAGCCCTCAGCGCCGACCTGCACGGCGAAACCGGCCTCATCGTCCACCAGCGGCAGCCCCAGACGTTCTGCCCACTCGCTGGCCCGCCCAGCATATTCGGGGGTCAGTGCCTCGACCCTGATCCCTGCGCCCTGCTCCTGCTCTACCATCACCACCGCACTCGAAAAATTTGATGAAGCCTTAATGAATCACCGGCCACGGCCGATACAGGCAATATCCCGCTATTCTGCCAGAGCACAGCGCGCACGACTGCCATGTCAGAGACTCTTTCCATCGGCTTGACCTACCTGTCGCCTGTCGACAACTACGGTCGGCAGAATACCCAGGCACTGGGGGGCGTCAGCCACCTGTGGCAGGATTTCTTCGCCCGCGCCATGGCCGAGCAGCAAGCGCCGGAGCCGGACACCTTCAGCCAGGCGCTGGTCGAGCAATACGACAAGCAAAGTGGCGAGCCTATCGGTGGCGCCCGGGCACTGGCGCTGATCGATGCGCAGCGCGCCTGCAATGTCCAGGATACTGAGGTCGCACCACCTGAGCCGCTGTTCCTGCCCAAGGCGGAACTGGAAGCTCACCTGCTCGAGCCTGCAGCCGAACCCTACAGCGCTGCCGAGCTGATCGAGCAGCAACGCCAGCTCGACGTCAACAACAGTTGGTTGCGGCCCGTGGTCATGAGCCAGGGCCATGAGTTACCGGTGCCCGGCCCCGCCCCTGCAACCCGTCCGCTGCACCTGCCGATCGCCGAGTTCGAAATGGACCTGCTGCCACCCGCCGCCGAGCCGTTCGATGAGCTCACCTTGGCGCAACAGCAGCAGGCACTGGAGTTCGACATCCACTGGGCGCGTCCGGTGGTACTGAACAACGTGCGCACCTACGCCTGAGGTCAGCGGCAGACCTGCCAGTGCCCCATGTCCAGGTGAAAGTGGTTGTGGTGCGCCGCGTTGTAGTCCGGGCCCAACACTGTCCCGAACACCTCGCACGCCGCTTGCCGAGCCTCTCGCAGGAACGCGGCCTTCTGCCCCTCACCTTGCCAGTCCCGCGCCAATACCACCCGCTGACCATCCTTGAGCCGAAACCCGCTGATATCCAGGGCATTGGCCGAAGCGTGCTGGCTCAGCCGGCCTTGGGCACGGTTATACACGTTGCGACAGGCAAAGCTGCCGAGGTGGTCCACCTGCGTCACCGGTTGGCCAAATACACGTTGGGCTGCCGGTTGCAGGCCGTGCTCCTCGAACAGCGCATACGCCACCGCCAGCGGGCAACTGGCCAGAAAACTGCTGGACAAGCGCGCCTGCCCTCCTTCGATCCGCCACACGTTGCGTAGCGGGCATTTCGCCGACGACGGGCTGTCGGCCTGGGCTCGATAGCGCAGGCCGGAGCTTTGCAAGGCCTCTCGGCACAATGCTGGATCGCCGGCCAGGCGCGACAGCTTGTAGGAAGTCAGCAGGTTGGGGGGTTGGCTGACATCCAGTGGCGCCCACGGATTCCACGCCGCCGGTGGCCGCCACCCCTGATGCCAGGCAAGGCCCGCGGCGAGCGCCAGGCAGAGCAGCAGCCCCAGCAGCCAGCGCATCGGTCAGCGGCGGAACAGGTCGTTGAGCTGGGCGAATGGCAGCGCCTGTTCGCCGTAGCTGAATGTGCCCTGTTCACGGATCTCCAGCGCCGCACGCTGCAAGGCGCCCATGGCCGCCCGGGCCATCGACGAGCCGACGCTGATGCGCTTCACACCCATGTCTTGCAGTTGGTTGACGCTCAAAGGTACGCCGGCCAGGCCCATCAGCACGTTCACCGGCTTCGGCGCCACGGCCTGAACCACCGCACGGATTTCGTCGACGCTGCGCAGTCCCGGTGCATAGAGCACATCGGCCCCCGCCTCGGCGAAGGCCTGCAGGCGCAGGATGGTATCGTCCAGGTCCATTCGGCCATGCAGCAGGTTCTCGGCCCGGGCACACAGGGTAAAGGGGAACGGCAGGCTGCGTGCGGCCTGTGCCGCCGCCCGCACCCGCTCGACCGCCAGGGCCAGGTCGTAGATAGGCGCGTCGCTGCGGCCAGTGGCATCCTCGATCGAACCACCCACCAGCCCCGCCTCGGCCGCTCGCAGGATGGCCTGCGCACAATCCTGCGGCAGTTCACCGAAACCGTTCTCCAGATCTGCGGCTACCGGCAAGGGCGTGGCGTCGACGATGGCCCTGGCATTTTCCAGCGTCTCCTCCAGGTTCAAGGCTGCTTCGGCATCGGGTCTGCCAAGGCTGAAGGCAAGCCCGGCACTGGTCGTGGCCAGGGCCTCGAAGCCAAGACCGGCCAGGAGCCGCGCCGACCCGGCATCCCACGGGTTGGGAATGACGAAGGCACCGTCAAGCTCGTGCAGCGCCTTGAACGCTTCGGCTCGCAGGGTTTGTACATCCATGATGGCGTCTCCAGCAGGTCGATCAGGCAATGGGGTGGCGTCAGAGTAGCCCCAATTGTTCGACCTCAGGGGCTCGCGGCAATTCAGACAAAGCGGCGAGTCCCGGCAGACGCGCCATCAGACGCTGGTGGAAGTGCTGAGCGAGCGCTGCGGCCAAGCGGTTGTCCGAGGTATGCAGAAACACATAAGGGCTGAGCCCTTGCTCGATCCATTCGGCGACCTTGGCTACCCAGGGCGTGAGGAAGCTGTCGTTGGCCGCCAAGGTCGGGTGGCCGATGAAGCGCACCTGCGGATGCTGGCTGAACGCGGCTGGGCGTGGTGGGACCTTGGGCTTTTTGGTTTGGGCATGCAGCACCGCAGGCTCGCGTGAGGTGCAACTGAACAATGCACGGGGGTCGAGACAGATGCGCTCTACCTGGCGCTCATGCAGCAGGCGATTGAGCAGGCGCTCTTCCTCGCCCTTGGCGAAAAACGCCTGGTTACGCACCTCGACGGCCACCGGCACGCCAATCTGATCGAGAAACGCGCTCAACTCGGCCAGACGCGCTGGGCCGAACTGCGCCGGCAGCTGCAGCCAGTAAGGCGCCACACGCTCCCCCAGCGGCGACAGCAGGCGCGTGAAGTCGAAGGCCGATTCGAGCCGATCGCGCAAATCCGCCTCGTGACTGATATCACCCGGAAACTTGGCGGTGAAACGGAAATGCGCAGGCATAACCTGGGCCCAACGGGCTACTGTGGCAGGCGCAGGTCGGGCATAGAAGGTGGTATTGCCCTCCACCGCATTGAACACCTGGCTATACAGGCCGAGAAACTGGTTGGGGCGGGCATCGGCGGGATACAGGTAGTCGCGCCAGGCCATTTCGCTCCAGGAGGGGCAACCGAGAAAATAAGGCAGGGAGGACGAATTCATCCGTCAAATGTACAGGTCGAGCCCCAGTACTTCCATGTCCCAGTCATTGAAACCTGCGGTACTCAGGTAGCTGGCCAGCGCCCTGGCGGTGCGCCGATCACTGGCCCGGGGAAACACCAGATCCTGCTGGCGGGCCGGTAAACCGCTGCGAGGTCGTACCGGAGCGGCCTGGGCAGCCTCGGTATCGTCGATCAGTTCGGCATCATCGATGGCATCGTCCCGCACCGCAGCCTTGCGTGGGGCACGCTTGATCGGATAAGACTGCGGTGAGAAACCATCGATACGCATGAAATAGCACTCAGGACCAATAGTGGCAATTTAGCAGCACCAGGGATCCTTCGCTAATGCCCGCGTGATAACTGGACCACAGTTCGGGTAAAAGGTTTTATCGTGACCGGCAATAACCGACGGGCGACCTTCAACGCGTCTTGGGTGTCGCTACATTATCGCGCAGATATACCGGTTGCGCCTGCTCGGCGGCAATCGCCTCGCCCCGCCTCCAGGCGAACTCCGCCAGGCTGAGGACATCCAGGGCAGTGGGCAACGCGGCGGCATTGTGCGCGCCGACCTGCACAGCCAGCCGCTCGCCGTAGCCCCAGCCTGTACCGGCTCCAAACCAGTCGCCGCCCATGCCTGCGGGCAGGATGACGCGTTCTGGCGGCAGGACCGCCTCTTGGCCAATCAAGCGCATTTCACCGGCCTCGGCCTGGTAGCAGCCCCAATACACCTCGTCCATCCGCGCATCGATCGCGGCAGCCACCTGTTGCACACCGTGTTCGCGCAGAGCGCCCTGGGCCAAGGCGGCCAGGTTGGATACCGGCAGTACCGGGCGCTCCAAGGCAAACGCCAGGCCCTGGACCACGCCAATGGCGATACGCACACCGGTGAACGCCCCTGGGCCACGGCCAAAGGCGATGGCATCCAGTGCATTGAGCGCTACACCGGATTCGGCCAGCAGCTGCTTGATCATCGGCAGCAGCTTCTGGGCATGCATGCGCGGGATCACCTCGTAATGGCTGGTCACCTTGCCGTCATGCAGCAATGCGACGGAACAGGCTTCGGTGGCGGTATCCAGGGCCAGCAGGGTGGTCATCGAACGGGTTTCCAGGGTGCGAGGGAAAAGAGCGGCAGTATAAACGACAACGGCCCGCAAGCGGGCCGTTGTGACGCGCGGTGATGGATCAGCTCAGCGCTGCCAGCACCTTGGCGGTAATGGCTTCGACCGAACCGACGCCTTCGATGTGGCTGTACTTCGGCTTGCCGCCGTTGTCGGCGGACAGTTTCTGGTAGAAGTCCACCAGAGGTTTGGTCTGGCTGTGGTAGACCGACAGGCGATGACGCACGGTTTCTTCCTTGTCATCGTCGCGCTGGATCAGGTCTTCACCGGTGACGTCGTCCTTGCCTTCCACTTTCGGCGGGTTGTACTGGATGTGGTAGGTACGACCCGACGCCAGGTGCACGCGGCGACCCGCCATACGGCCGACGATCTCTTCGTCGTCGACGGCGATCTCGACCACGGCGTCGATGTCGACACCGGCGGCGACCATGGCTTCAGCCTGGGGAATGGTCCGCGGGAAACCGTCGAACAGGCAGCCATTGGCGCAATCCGGCTGGGCGATGCGCTCCTTGACCAGGCTGATGATCAGTTCGTCCGAGACCAGCTGGCCGGCGTCCATGACTTTCTTCAGTTCCAGGCCCAGCGGGGTGCCGGCCTTGACGGCGGCACGCAGCATGTCGCCAGTGGAGATCTGCGGAATACCGAATTTTTCGGTGATGAACTTTGCCTGAGTACCTTTACCGGCCCCGGGAGCTCCCAGCAGAATTACGCGCATCTTGTGCTCCTCAAATTTTTTTATGAAATTCAATGGATTCGGCAACCTGGGCCAAGTCCGGAAAATCGGGTAAGACCATAAATCGGTCAAAAGGCTGCTCAAGATACACAGCGCTCGGCAGCCAGACAAGCGCCACAAAGTTGCAGGATTGGGCCATTCACGCCCCTGCCGGCGAGTGGTTGCGCCCGGCGCAACCACTCTCCGGCCCCTCTTGCCACACCTCGATCACTGTTGCCCTGCAGGGTAAAGCTGCAGTCTCAGCCGGTGTTGCGCAGACCTGCGGCAATACCGGCGACGGTCACCAGCAAGGCCTGCTCCAATGGGCTGTCCAGAGCGGCTTCGCGGCTGCGTGAACGCGCCAGCAGTTCGGCCTGGAGGCGATGCAGCGGGTCCAGGTAGGTATTGCGCAGGCTGATGAATTCCCGCGTCTCCGGACTGTGCGCCAGTAGCACCTGCTGACCGGTCAAACCTAGCACCACCTGGCAGGACTGCGACAATAGGTCGCGCAGGTGCGCACCCAAGCCACGCAACTCCGGTTGCACTAGACGTTCGTCGTAGGCTTCGGCGATCTGCGCGTCGGCCTTGGCCAGGACCATCTCGAGCATGTCGATGCGCGTGCGGAAGAACGGCCATTGCTGGCGCATCTGCGCCAACAACTCGCCCTGGCCACGTCCCAGGGCATTGCTCAACGCCGTCTCCCAGCCCAACCAGGCCGGGAGCATCAGCCGCGTCTGGGTCCAGCCGAAAATCCACGGGATCGCCCGCAGGCTCTCGATACCTCCGGCCCGTCGCTTGGCCGGGCGACTGCCCAGCGGTAGACGCCCAAGCTCTTGCTCAGGGGTCGACTGACGGAAATACTCGACGAAATCCGGGTTTTCGCGTACCACGCCCCGATAGGCCTTGAGGCCGTCAGCAGCCAACTGATCCATCAGCGCTCGCCAGGCCGGCTCCGGCGGCGGTGGCGGCGACAAGGTGGCTTCGAGGACGGCCGCCAGGTAGAGGTTGAGGTTCTGTTCGGCGATGCCTGGCAAGCCGAACTTGAAGCGAATCATCTCACCCTGCTCGGTGGTACGGAAACGCCCCGCCACCGAGCCAGGCGGCTGCGACAAGATCGCCGCATGGGCCGGACCACCGCCACGGCCCACGGTACCGCCCCGGCCATGGAACAGCAGCAACTCGACCTGGTGTTCGCGGCAGATGCGCACCAGGTTTTCCTGGGCGCGGTACTGGGCCCAGGCAGCGGCAGTGGTGCCGGCATCCTTGGCCGAGTCGGAATAGCCGATCATCACTTCTTGCGGACCACGCAAGCCGGCGCGGTAGCCCGGCAAACTGAGCAGGCGCTCCATCACCGGCCCGGCGTTGTCCAGATCGGCCAGGGTTTCGAACAGCGGCACCACCCGCATCGGCCGGGTCAGGCCGGCTTCCTTGAGCAGCAATTGCACCGCCAGCACATCCGATGCCGCTCCGGCCATGGAAATCACATAGGAGCCCAGCGAGGCGGCAGGCGCCGCGGCGACCTCGCGGCAAGTGGCGAGCACTTCGGCGGTGTCGGCCTGGGGCTTGAAATGCGCCGGTAGCAGAGGACGGCGGTTTTTCAGCTCGGCCTGAAGGAATTCAATACGCTGTTCTTCGTCCCAATCGGCATAACGGCCCAGCCCCAGGTAATCGGTGATTTCCGACAGCGCGTCGCGGTGCCGGGCGGCATCCTGGCGTACGTCCAGGCGGCCCAGGAACAGGCCGAAGGTCACGGCGCGGCGCAAGGTGTCGAGCAACGGGCCATCGGCGATCACACCCATGCCACATTCATGCAGCGACTGGTAGCAGAGTTCGAGCGGTGCGATCAGGTCGCGGTTGTCGACCAACACGCCGGGATTGGCCGGCTGGCTGCCAGCCAAAGAGGCGTGGGCCCAGGTGCGCGTCGCTCGCAAGCGGTCGCGCAATTGCTTGAGCAGCGCCCGGTAGGGCTCGGCGCTGTCGCCTACCCGCTCACGCACGGCGCTGCTGGCCTGCTGCATGGACAGCTCTGCGGCCAGGGCATCGATGTCGCGCAGGAACAGGTCGGCCGCCATCCAGCGCGCCAACAGCAGTACTTCCCGAGTCACCGCCGCCGTGACGTTGGGGTTGCCGTCACGGTCGCCTCCCATCCAAGAGGCAAAGCGGATCGGCGCGGCCTCCAGCGGCAGGTGCAGTCCGGTCGCCTCGAACAACGCCGCGTCGACCTTGCGCAAGTGATTGGGCACCGCCTGCCACAGCGAGTGCTCGATCACCGCGAAGCCCCACTTGGCTTCATCCACCGGGGTCGGCCGGCTGCGGCGGATCTCTTCGGTGTGCCAGGCTTCGGCGATCAGCCGACGTAGACGCTCGCGCACCTGTTGCCGCTCGGCTGCGGTCAGATCGCGATGATCCTGAGCAGCCAGTTGCCCGGCGATCGCGTCGTACTTCTGGATCAACGTGCGCCGCGCCACTTCGGTGGGATGCGCGGTGAGCACCAGTTGGATATCCAGCTTGGCCAACTGTCGGGCGAGCGCATCGTTACCGTGACCGGCCTGTTTCAGCCGCGCCAGCAACTCCGGCAGTACCCGAGCCTCGAACGGCTCTGGCTGGTCGGCGTCGCGCCGGCGGATCAACTGGTACTGCTCGGCCATGTTGGCCAGGTTCAGAAACTGGTTGAATGCCCGGGCCACCGGCAACAGATCGTCCTCGCCGAGGTTGGCCAGGGTCGAGCTCAACTGCTCGGCGGCGCCACGGCGGTCGGCCTTGGCACTGTGGCGAATGTCCTCGATCTTGCCGAGAAAGGCGTCGCCGTGCTGCTGGCGAATGGTCTCGCCGAGCAACTCCCCCAACAGATGGACATCTTCACGCAATCGCACATCGATATCGGTCATTGGCCCTCTCTTCGGCGCGGCTAGCCCGCACGCTTGTCGTCAACAGCACAACCCCAAGAGTGCCCACAGCCGGGGCCCTGTGGCAAGCCGCGATCAGGCAAAGCAAACTAAAGTGAAGACAGAGCACTCCGATGCAATGCAGCCTTTCACAGGCGTAGACAGAGGTCATCATGAAAATCCGCGAACTCGCACAACACTGGGAACAGAACGCCGCCGGGCGCATGAGCCCGACCAGCCATGTGCTGCACCTGGACCTGGAGTCCGAAGCACGCCTGGCAGCGCTGATCGAGATGTACCCCAAACGTACGGCCGAAGAACTGCTCGGCGAACTGGTCGCAGCCGCCCTCGAAGAGGTGGAGGCAAGTTTTCCCTATGTGCCTGGCAGCCAGGTCATCGCCACCGATGAGGAAGGTGATCCGCTGTATGAAGACATTGGCCCCACCCCGCGCTTTCTCAGCCTTTCCCGGCGCCACTTGCACACCCTGAGCAACACGGCGCAAGACAGTCAGGAATGACCGCACCACGCCGGTCGGCGCGCCGAAACGGCCCGCCGACCGGCGTTCGGCCCCGCAGCCAGCCGCCCTCGCCGCTGACTGACCAGTCAGAAATAATTGCCGTTGCATGTGTAATTTTTCTGAACCATTGGAAAAAAACCCCAGTCCCAGCCAATAGCCATCACGCTAAAACCCTGCACACCTGCCGTTGTGCACCGTTCGGCTGAAGCGCGCGGAACTGTCAGGGATTGAGCGATGGACTGCTACGGACATCGTCGTTATCAGGAGTGATCCAATGGAGCTGACCACCATGAAGACCCGCACTTCGAAACCCTCATCCAATCACCTGCGCGGGTTCAAGCTGGCCGCGCTGGCACTGGGCAGTAGCTTGGTCCTTGCTGGCTGCGCCGGCAACCCGCCGACCGAGCAGTATGCCGTGACCAAGTCCGCCGTGAACTCCGCCGTAAGTGCCGGCGGCACCGAGTTCGCCGCCGTCGAAATGAAAGCGGCGCAGGACAAGTTCAAGCAGGCCGAAATCGCCATGCACGACAAGAAGTACGACGAAGCCAAGCGTCTGGCCGAACAGGCCGAATGGGATGCCCGCGTCGCCGAGCGCAAGGCCCAGGCGGCCAAGGCCCAGAAGGCCGTGCAGGATGCCCGCCAGGGCGTTCAGGACGTACGTGAGGAAGGCCTGCGCAGCGCTCAATGAGCCCTGTGCAGCCAACCCCAGCCTTCGCCAACGATCAAAGGATGAACACTATGCGCAACTACGTCATGATTCCCGCCCTGCTGGCCCTGAGTGTCGGTCTCGCTGCCTGCTCGCACGATCCGAACCCCAACCTGGAGTCGGCCCGCACCAACTTCTCTTCGCTGCAAAGCGACCCGCAGTCGAGCAAAATCGCAGCACTGGAAACCAAGGATGCCCAAGATTGGCTGAACAAAGCCGACAAGGCCTTCATGGAACGCGAGGACACTGAGAAAGTCGACCAGTTGGCTTACCTGACCAACCAGCGCGTCGAAGTGGCCAAGCAGACCATTGCCCTGCGCACCGCCGAAAACGAGCTGAAGAACGCCTCTGCGCAACGTGCCCAGGCCAAGCTTGACGCACGTGATGCACAGATCAAGAAACTGCAGGAGAGCCTCAACGCCAAACAGACCGACCGTGGCACCTTGGTGACCTTCGGTGACGTGCTGTTCGACTTCAACAAGGCCGAGCTCAAAAGCAGTGCCTACCCCAACATCACCAAGCTGGCCCAGTTCCTTCAGGAAAACCCGGAGCGCAAGGTGATCGTCGAGGGTTATACCGATAGCGTCGGCTCGGCCAGCTACAACCAGAGCCTGTCCGAGCGCCGCGCCAACAGCGTGCGCATGGCCTTGGTACGTGCCGGTGTCGATCCATCGCGCATCGTCGCTCAGGGTTATGGCAAGGAGTACCCGGTCGCGGACAACTCCAGCAACTCGGGCCGCGCGCAGAACCGTCGAGTGGAGGTGACCATCTCCAACGACAACCAGCCCGTGGCACCGCGTTCGGTCAGCCAGCGTTAAGCGATACCGCAGGTAATAGAAAGCCCCGCCAGCTGTGCGGGGCTTTTTTGGTGTCTGCCATAAGGTATTTGGCGCCTGTGAGATCGAGCGCCACCTCAACCCCTAAGACAAACCCCTGGTGGCTCCCACCAACCTGCCGCCAAACCAATCACAGCCACTCTTTCCCAACATTCCGTGAAGACCCCCTTGTTTTGCGGCCCCCTTCGCGAAGACCGCAGCTCACTGCACCTGCTGCGGCGTTTCCTCGCCCATGCAGCGCACCGCCCGCTTGCGGTTGTCCACCAGGACTCCGGTCAGGCCCTTCTGCTGGGTATCGAACAACACCAGCACGCCATCGACACATTGCGCCACCTGCGGCGCGGGGTCGAGGGACACCTTGTAGTCCTCGCCGGGGACCGTCTTGAGCATGGTGTAGTCCTGCAGCAGCAGGGCATCCTCAGGCTTGGCGAAATGCAGGTAGCCGTAGTACCAAAGGGCCCCCACCGTCACGATGATGCTGCCGACACCGGTCAGGATCAACGGGATGGCGTTGCGTTCTTCACTCATTGCTTGTTCTTCTCGTCAGGATAGTTGGGCACTTCGGCAAGCCGGCGCAGGCCGTTGAAATGGCTTGGGTCATCGAGGAAGCGCAGCATCACCTGGCGCCATACCGGGTCGGCGAAGGTCTGCACATGGCCGCCACGGGTCAGTTGCAACACCCTCGGAGGTGGTGCGTGCTGGTACAGGCGGATGCCGTTGTCCATCGGCACCAGATTGTCGTCGATGCTGTGGAAGAACAGCTTCGGCGGGCTGCTCAGCCGCTCGATCGAGCGAATCGCGCTGTCGCCGTCCGGCACCAGCCAGGACAGCGGCACCTGCAACGGCCAGGTCATCCACGAGGTGCTCAAGGCATAGCGACCGACCGCGCGGTAGCTGGCAGGCACGCCATCGAATACCAACGCGCTGAAGCGCGCGTTCTGCTCCGGGTGCGCCGCCAGGTAATGAATGGCCATCGCTCCACCCAGGCTCTGGCCCAGCAACACCAGCGGCTTGCCCTGAACCTCGGGCGCCTGGGCAAGCCACACCATCGCTGCGTCGATATCGGCGTAGACCTCAGGCAGGCTTGGCTTGCCCTCGGACAACCCATAGCCCCGGTAATCGATCATCAGCACCTGATAGCCCTGCTCCGGCAGCCAATAGCTGCCGCCCAGGTGCCCCGCCAGGTTGCCGCCATTGCCGTGCAGGTGCAGCACCGTGCCCTTGACCGTGACTCCGGCCTTGGCCGGAAGCCACCAGCCATGCAAACGGATGCCATCGCGGGTGGTCAGGGTCAGATCCCGGTACTCGAGCTTGGCCCGCTGCGGTGTGAAAGGCTCTCCAGGTTCGGGATAGAACAGCAAGCTGCTGCACCCGGCCAGGCCCAGCAGGGCCACGGCCAACACCAGCAGGCGACAGCGATCAGAGAATGTTGGCGTAGTCGGCTTCAATGCGATCCAGGCTCAGGTGATTGAGGAAGTTGGAGAAACACATCCACGCCGAGAGGGCGTTGAGGTCGCGGAATTGCTCCGGCAGATACTTGGGCGGCTCCACCAGCCCTTCCTCTACCAACTGGCGCAAGGTCCGCATGTCTTCGAGAGTGGTTTTGCCGCAGAACAGCAGTGGAATCTGCTCCAGCTTGCCCTTCTTCACGGCCAACTGAATGTAGTTGTAAACCATGATGAAGCCTTTGAGGTAGGACAAGTCCTTGGTGAATGGCAATCCATCGGGCACCGAACCGCGGAACACCCGACTGGCGTTGCTGTAGCTCTGCGCCATCTCGAAACCCTGGGCGCGGAAGAACTCATAGACCTGCATGAAGTCCGCCCCCTCCTCGACCATGTGGATGGCGCGGGTACGGTTGGTCAGCTTGCGCAGGCGACTGGGATACGAGGCGAAGGCGATTACCTCCATGAGGATCGCCAGACCCTCCTGGGTCACTGTCGAGGAGGGCGGCCCCTTGGCCAGAAAGGTGCAGATCGGCTGATTCAGGCCATTGAGCGTGGTGCCGACATGCACCAGCCCCTCATGAACCTCCAGGGCCCGCACATCGCGGCTGTTGAACATGGCGTCGGCACGCACCTTGATGTAGTCGGCACCCGCCGCGGCGTCGGCGACGATCCCGTCGGATTCGAACACGCGGATGGTCCCCTCCGCCTCGCCGAACACTTTGTTCAGCCGGTGCTGGAGGATTTCCACGGCCTGCTTGGCAGTGAGGTTCTTTGGCTCGTCCTTGAGGTCGCCGCGGCCATCGATGTTGTTGAGGTAGTCCGAGAGCATCAACCCCAGATCGGCCAGGGTCGGGTCACCGGCATGAAAGGCATCCGACGCGGCGCCGTAGAGCTCCTGGGAGATCAGGCCAAAGTCCTCGGTGCCTCGCGCCTCGAGCATGCGCACCACCATTCGGTATTCGCGGCACATGCGCTTCATGATCTGCCCGACCGGATTGAACTGGCCGAGCTGGCGGATGATATCGCGCTCGATCCCCTGGAATTCGGCCTTCACCGCGCTGGAATCGAATGCCAATGGACGCGATTGATAATAAGCGCGATCGACCGCCGGCGGCTCCTTGCCCCTGGCCTTGAGGAAGCCTTGACGGATGTTGTCATCCCACTTCACCGCATCGAGCACACGGATCGGCGTCTGCGCTGCGACGATGCGGTCGGACAGGGCGCGGATGGTCTGCTGGTATTCGTCCACTGGGGACTCCTTGTTCAAAGGCGCACGCGTAATTCGCTACTTACCGGAGCGCTGGAACCGCGCCACCTCGACGAACAGGTCGGAATTGGCCGGGTCGTCCAGGTACGCCAGGACCCGCGCGGCAGGGCTGTCGATCAGCACGCCGTCACCGTCCTCTTCGTCTACCTGGGTGCTACGCCCCGAGAGTTCTTTGTTCTGCACGGCCTGCAGGACCTGGTCGACATCAAGGTTGTAGACCACCAGCTCCTTGCCATCGACGATGTCGAACCCACCGATCAGGAAGTTGCCGCCCAGACGCTTCGGCACCCCAGCAGACAGGTACCAGCGGTTGCCATGTCGCGAAACGGTGAACGTGTATTGCTCCGGCGCCTTGCCCTTTGCCGTGGCCACCGCCGTGTAGGCATCGCCACCGCTGCGCCTGATGGTCAGCCGCAGCGGCTCGCCCCAGGCATCCTTGCTGCTCCATTTGCCGAGCAAGGCCTTGGGCGCTGCCTGGTTGCTCGGCAGCGGCTCATGAAAGGTCACCAGACAACCGCCCAGCAGCAGAAATGACAAGGTCAACAACAGCACACGCCAGGCCTTCATCTACTTCTCCTTGAAAGATATCTCGGCTCAGGCCGATGCCAGCACCAGGTGCAGATAACGGGTAAGCATAGCGAGCATCTGCCCATCGGCTTGCGCGTCGGCATCCTTGAGCAGGCCCTGATATTCCATCTGCTCGATAATCGCCGTCAACATCTGGGCGTCCTGTTCCGGTTGCTGCGAGCCGACCACCTGCAGCAGCTGGCGGGCGCCGTGCAGCAGAATCTGCTCGTGGGCGCACACCAGCTCGGCCAGCCGAGGGCACAACAAGGCTTCTTGGCGGAACGCCTGCTCGGCCATCATGAAATCGCGACGGTTGAGCAACTGGCGCTGAACGTAGTCGACCGTCATGCGCGCGATTTCGTCCGCCAGCCGCGCCCGCGACTGCGCACTGCCATCGCCCTGGGCCAGCAACTGGCGCAGCACGACCTCGGTGTTGGCCCAGAGCTTGGCCATATAGGCGGCACTGCGCTCGACGTACTGGGCGAAGGTATCGGTGAGCAGGTCCTCGATATCCTTGAAGTAGTAGGTGGTGGCCGATAACGGCACATCGGCCTCGGCTGCCACGGCGCGGTGGCGTACACCGCGCACACCATCGCGCACGACGATGCGCATGGCGGCGTCGAGAATCGCCTGGCGACGTTGCTCACTGCCCTGGCGGGCGGTCTTGCGCCCCTGGTATTGCACGCTTTCGGCGACGGCGGTGGCGATGCCGGCGGCGCCTTGATGAGCCATTGCGGGTGTCACGGGGTGTACCTCATGGACGGTGGTTTGCCTGGGCCCGCGAAGAGGCCAGCACTGCCAGTACCAGTGTACAGGCAATAAAAAGCCGCCCCGAAAGGCGGCTTGTTCACTTCGCTCAGGCTTGCGGGCGCATGTGCGGGAACAGGATCACATCGCGAATCGACGGCGAGTTGGTCAGCAGCATCACCAGACGGTCGATACCGATGCCCTCACCGGCCGTTGGCGGCATGCCGTACTCCAGCGCACGCACGAAGTCAGCGTCATAGTGCATGGCTTCGTCGTCACCGGCGTCCTTCTCGGCCACCTGGGCCAGGAAGCGCTCGGCCTGGTCTTCGGCATCGTTGAGCTCGGAGTACGCGTTGGCGATCTCGCGGCCACCGATGAACAGCTCGAAGCGGTCGGTGACAGCCGGGTTGTCGTCGTTGCGGCGGGCGAGCGGCGAGACTTCGAAGGGGTACTCGGTGATGAAGTGCGGCTGCTCCAGCTTGTGCTCGACCAGCTCTTCGAAAATCATCACCTGCAACTTGCCCAGGCCTTCGTGACCCAGCACCTTGGCACCGGCTTTCTTGGCGATGTCACGGGCACGGTCGACGTCCTGCAGGTCAGCGGCAGTGAGCTCCGGGTTGTACTTGAGGATCGAGTCGAACACCGAAAGACGGGCGAATGGCTCGCCGAAGTGGAACACCTTGTCGCCGTAAGGCACGTCGGTGCTGCCCAGTACCAGCTGCGCCAGCTCGCGGAACAGTTCCTCGGTGAGGTCCATGTTGTCGCGATAGTCGGCGTAGGCCTGGTAGAACTCGAGCATGGTGAACTCAGGGTTGTGCCGGGTCGAGACGCCTTCGTTACGGAAGTTGCGGTTGATCTCGAACACCTTCTCGAACCCACCGACCACCAGCCGCTTGAGGTACAGCTCCGGCGCGATACGCAGGAACATGGCCATGTCCAGGGCGTTGTGGTGGGTTTCGAACGGCTTGGCCGCGGCGCCGCCAGGGATGGTCTGCAGCATCGGCGTCTCGACTTCGAGGAAGTCGCGCTCGATGAGGAACTTGCGGATGTGCGAGATCACCTGCGAGCGCACCCGGAAAGTGTGGCGGGTTTCCTCGTTGACCATCAGGTCGACGTAGCGCTGGCGGTAGCGCTGTTCGGTGTCGGTCAGGCCGTGGTGCTTGTCCGGCAGCGGGCGCAACGACTTGGTCAGCAGGCGCACGTCGGTCATCTCGACGTACAGGTCACCCTTGCCGGAACGGGCCAGGGTGCCTTCGGCGCTGATGATGTCGCCCAGGTCCCAGGTCTTGACCGCCGCCAGGGTTTCTTCCGGCAGGGTCTTGCGGTTGACGTAGACCTGGATTCGACCGGTCATGTCCTGGATGACCATGAACGAGCCACGGTTGAGCATGATGCGGCCGGCAACCTTGACCGGGATCGCGGCTGCTTCCAGCTCTTCCTTGGTCTTGTCCGCATACTGCTTCTGCAGGTCGTTGCAGTAGCTGTCGCGACGGAAGTCGTTGGGGAAGGCATTGCCCTTGGCGCGTTCTGCGGCAAGTTTTTCCTTGCGCAGGGCGATCAGGGCGTTTTCTTCCTGTTGCAGGTCTTGCGATTCGGTCTTGAGGTCGCTCATGTCGTCATTCTTTCCATCAGGTGTTCGTTGCCCTTTTCGGGCAGGGCACGCGATACCGGCGGATGGCCAGGCATCGCGGCAGTGGTGTGCGGCTTACAGCCCCTGCTTGAGGCTCGCTTCCAGGTATTGGTCGAGGTCGCCGTCCAGGACCTTCTGGCAGTCGCTGCGCTCGACGCCGGTACGCAGGTCCTTGATACGCGAGTCGTCCAGCACGTAGGAGCGGATCTGGTGGCCCCAGCCGATGTCCGACTTGCTGTCCTCCAGTGCCTGCGACGCGGCGTTGCGCTTTTGCATTTCCAGCTCGTACAGCTTGGCCCGCAGCATCTTCATGGCGGTGTCCTTGTTGGCGTGCTGGGACCGTTCGTTCTGGCAGGCCACCACGGTGTTGGTCGGCACGTGGGTGATACGGACCGCCGAGTCGGTGGTGTTCACGTGCTGACCACCGGCGCCGGAGGAGCGGTAGGTGTCGATGCGCAGATCGGACGGGTTGATCTCGATCTCGACCTTGTCGTCGATTTCAGGAGAGACGAACACCGCCGAGAACGAGGTGTGGCGACGAGCGCCGGAGTCGAACGGGCTCTTGCGCACCAGACGGTGCACGCCGATCTCGGTGCGCAGCCAGCCGAAGGCGTACTCACCCTTGACGTGCACGGTGGCGCCCTTGATGCCGGCGACTTCCCCTTCGGACAGCTCGATGATGGTGGCGTCGAAGCCACGCTTGTCGGCCCAGCGCAGGTACATGCGCAGCAGGATGTTGGCCCAGTCCTGCGCCTCGGTACCACCGGAGCCGGCCTGGATGTCCAGGTAGGCGTTGTTCATGTCCATCTCGCCGCTGAACATGCGACGGAACTCAAGCTGGGCCAGGTTTTCTTCCAGGCCTTGCAACTCGGTCACGACGTCGCCGACGGCGCCTTCGTCATTTTCTTCGACGGCCATGTCGAGCAGGTCCTTGCAGTCGGCCAGGCCACCGGACAGTTTGTCCAGGGTCTCGACGACCTGGGCCAGCATGGCGCGCTCACGGCCCAGGGCCTGGGCGTACTCGGGCTTGTTCCAGACGGCAGCGTCTTCCAGCTCGCGGTTGACTTCGATCAGGCGGTCATGCTTGTGATCGTAGTCAAAGATACCCCCGAATGGACTGGGAGCGTTCGGTGAGGTCCTTGATGGTGTTCAGGATCGGTTGGATTTCCATGGGTGCGCGGCTCTCGTACGAATTCTGTGAAAAGCCCGCGAGTATAACTCATCCCAGGCGTCGGAGCAGCCCGCTGGGCGCCCACACCGCGCATTTTCCCCAGTCACAAGGCAGCGGTCAGCCCGCGCTGGCCTAACAGAACTGCCAGTTTTCCGACAACCAGCAACTGCGCACACTGGATCCACGGTCAGGCAAGTCGCCTGCCTCTCGGTTCAGGAGCGAATGAGCATGAACAATACCTATGAGCAAACCCTGCAGCGTCTGGAAGATTTCCACATCGAGCCGCCAATTTTTACCCAAGCTGTAGGAAACGTCCTGGAATACGACCCCTCTGCGGGAGCGAGCAACCCGGTTTCCGTACAGTACCCAGGGCTCGACGAGGCCATTCCAGGCCTCGAATATGTCACGGTGAGCATCCATGGCAGCCGCTGGTCGTCGAGCTCGACGTTGCCTCCAGCGGATGCCTTGAATCCCTGCACCGTAAGCGGTTACGCACGCAGCGCCGCCCTGGAGGAAAGCGACAACTACAAGATAAAGGCAGTCGTGAACTTCAAATTGGTAGGCGAAGAATGCACGATCCGCTACGAGTCCCTCGACAGGGTCTACAAGCTCATTGCCAAGAAGCCTTGACCACGATGCGCGATGGGTCGCTGGCAGACGACGCCTGTCAAGCGGCCATCACGCAACGCCCACCTGGTTACGTCCATTGTGCTTGGCCATGTACAAACCTTTGTCCGCCGCCGATATCAACTGTCGGCAATGGCTGCCGACCGGCGGCGTCTGGGTGGCCAGGCCAATGCTCACGGTAAGGCACGAGTCAGCGACGGGCGCGGTGTGGGGAATATTCAGGGCAAGTACCGCCTGACGCAGCTTCTCGGCGATAAGCCGGCCCCCGCCGGGCGAGGTATTGGGCAACACCAAAGCGAATTCTTCGCCGCCATATCGGGCCGGCAGGTCGGTCGGCCGTGCACAGGTGCCGCGCAATGCCTCGGCGACCTGACGCAGGGCCTCGTCACCGGCCAGATGGCCGAAACTGTCGTTGTATGCCTTGAAATAGTCGACATCGATCATCAACAGCGACAGTTGCTGCCGCTCACGCATGGCCCGACGCCACTCGAGTTCAAGGTACTCGTCGAAGTGCCGACGGTTGGACAGCCCGGTGAGGCCGTCGGAATTCATCAACCGCTGCAGCATCAGGTTGGTGTCCAGCAGTTGCTGTTGGCTCACGCGCAACGCGCGGTAGGCCTCGTCGCGCTGCAGCAGGGTCAGGTAGGAGCGTGAGTGGTAGCGAATGCGCGCGACCAGCTCGATGCTGTCCGGCAACTTCACCAGGTAGTCGTTGGCTCCGGCAGCAAATGCCGCACTCTTGACCAGCGGGTCTTCCTTGGTCGACAGGACGATGATCGGAATGTCCTGGGTAGCCGGGTTGCTGCGGTATTCACGCACCAGCGTCAGGCCATCGAGCCCCGGCATGACCAGATCCTGCAGAATCACCGTGGGCTTGATGCGCATGGCTTGGGCCACGGCCTGATGGGGATCGGCGCAGAAGTGGAAATCGATGTTCTCCTCCTGGGCCAACCCGCGCCTTACAGCTTCGCCAATCATGGCCTGGTCATCGACCAGCAGCACCATCGCTGCGTTTTCGTTGGTGGTCAGCCCGTCGAGCGGTTGATCATTCATCCTTTTTCACCCGATCAGTACCGGACAGGCGGCCTGATTCATTGCGTATCATCATTTGCCGAAGATCTCCGCCAACCGCCCGGAAATGCGCTCCAGCGGTTGAATCTCCATTGCCGCGCCGATCGCCGCAGCCGCCTTGGGCATGCCGAATACCGCGCTGCTGTGCTGGTCTTGGGCGATGGTCAGGAAGCCTCGCTCGCGCATCAGTTTAAGCCCCTGAGCGCCATCGCGGCCCATGCCAGTCAGCAAAACCCCCACCGCCTCGCCACGCCAGTATTGCGCCACGCTCTCGAAGAACACATCGATCGACGGTCGATAGATCGCATCCACAGGTTCGGCAGTGTAAGCCAGTTGGCCATTGTGCAGCAGGCGAACATGGTGATTGGTGCCAGCCAGCAACACCTGGCCGGGTTGCGGCGGTTCGCCTTCCCGCGCCAGACGCACCGGCAGACCGGCGGCGCTAGCGAGCCACTCGGCCATACCGGCGGCGAAGACCTGGTCGACATGCTGGACCAGCACGATGGCTGCCGCGAACGTGCGCGGTAGCCCCCTGAGCAGGACCTCGAGGGCGGCAGGCCCGCCCGCCGAGGAGCCGATGGCCACCAGGCCATGGCGCTGCGCCAGATCACGCGCCGGGGCAGCGATCGCCGAAGTGGCACGTGGTCTTTGATGGCCGATGAGCCAACTGATGTTGAGAATCTTGCGTAGCAGCGGCGCCGCCGCCTCGCGCGGGTCGCCGACGCCCACAGCTGGTGTGTCGACCACGTCCAGGGCGCCATGGCCCATGGCTTGAAATACCCGGTCCATGTTGCGTTTGCGGTCGACCGTGACGATGACGATGGCACAGGGCGTCTCGGCCATGATCCGGCGGGTTGCCTCGACGCCGTCCATCACCGGCATGAGCAGGTCCATGAGAATCAGGTCCGGGATGTCCTCGGCGCAGCGACGTACCGCCTCGGCGCCGTCGTGGGCCACCCACAACACCTGGTGCGCGGGCTCCAAGGCCAGTGCGCGGCGCAGGGCCTCGACTGCCAGGGGCATGTCGTTGACGATGGCGATCTTCATCCCTGAGCACCTCCAATCAATTCGCCGACGGCATCCAGCAACGCATCGTCATGGAAGCTGGCCTTGGCCAAATAGTAGTCGGCGCCAGCGTCCAGGCCACGCCGCCGGTCTTCCTCCCGGTCCTTGTACGACACCACCATCACCGGCAGACTCTGCAGCCGTTGATCGCGGCGCACCAGGGTGACCAGCTCGATGCCATCCATGCGCGGCATGTCGATGTCGGTGATCAGCAAGTCGAAGCGGTCACCACGCAGAGCATTCCAGCCATCCATGCCATCGACCGCCACCGCGACCTCGTAGCCTCGGTTGCTCAGCAGCTTACGTTGCAGTTCGCGCACGGTGAGCGAGTCATCGACCACGAGAATGCGCTTGCGTACCTGGCCGCGCCCGTCCTGGCCGCCGCGCTCGACCCGCTCCAGGCGACCGCTGCTGAGCAGTTTTTCCACCGAGCGCAACAGGTCTTCGACGTCGACGATCAGCACCACCGAGCCGTCATCGAGCAGCGCGCCTGCGGAGATGTCCTGAACCTTGCCCAGGCGGGCATCCAGCGGCATCACCACCAATACCCGCTCGCCGATCAGACGCTCCACGGCAACGCCATACAGCTGCTCCCGCTCGCGAATCACCACCACCGCAAGGCGCGACTGATCCCCCTGCCCCGCTGGACGGTTGAGCAACTGGCTGGCCGCCACCAGGCCTATATGCCGGCCCTCGTGCCAGAAATGCTGGCGCCCTTCGATCTGCACGATCTGCCCGGTTTCGACCTCAAGGGTGCGTTCGATATGTGCCAGGGGAAAGGCGTAGGCCTCCCCACCTACCGTCGCTACCAGGCTGCGCACCACCGACAGGGTCAGCGGCACTTCGAGCTGGAAGCGACAACCCTGACCAGCTTCCTGGGTCAGCTCGATCGAGCCACGCAAACCGCGCACCATGTGCTGCACCGCGTCGAGTCCGACACCTCGGCCAGACACCTCGGTGACCTGGTCGCGCAAGCTGAAACCGGGCAGGAACAGAAACGCCAGCAGCTCCGCTTCGCTCATGTGCGAAACGCTCTCCAGCGGTGCCAGACCGCGCTCGACGATGCTGCGGCGCAGCCGCTCCAGGTCGATGCCAGCACCATCATCGAACAGTTCGAGCACCAGCAGACCTGCCTGGTGCGAGGCCCGCAAGCGGACCACTCCCTCCTGGGCCTTGCCCGCCAAAGTCCGTTGCTCGGGCAGTTCGATGCCATGATCGACCGCGTTGCGCAGCAGATGTGTCAGCGGTGCGTCGAGCTTTTCCAGGACGTCGCGATCGACCTGGGTCTTCTCGCCCTCAATGTGCAGACGCACCTGCTTCCCCAGCGAGCGCCCCAGATCCCGGACCATCCGGCTCTGTCCGCTGAGGACGTCGGCCAATGGCCGCATGCGGCAGGCCAGCGCCGTGTCGTAGAGGGCCTGGGCGCGCTGACTGGCCTGCCAGCCGAACTCGTCCAGGTCGGCGGCCTGTTGTTGCAGAATCTGCTGGGTTTCCGCCAGCAGACGCTGGGTCTGGGCCAATGCCTCGAGCACCTCTGGACCTTGGCCGCTGCCTTCGAGTTGCACCTTCAAGCCATCCAGGGCGCGCATGCCCTGTCCGTGCATGCGCTTGAGCCGTTGCAAGGTCGCCAGATAGGGTTTCAGCCGCTGGGTTTCGACCAGCGCCTTGCTCGACAGATCGAGCAGGCCGTTCAACCGTTCGGCGGTGACGCGCAGCACCCGCTCGCCGCCTTCGAGGTTACGCTTGCCAGGCCTGGGCGCAGGTTCCGGTTCAATCTCGACAGCAGGTAGGACTGCACTATCGATGGTCACCGCTTCGCTCGGCGGGGCCTGGGGCGTGGGGGACGGCGCCGGGGGTACCGGCAGCGCCGCCGTACCGTCAAGCAGAGCGGCCAGGTGTGCCAGAAAACCCGGAACGGCCCCCTCTCCCTGCTGGTCGCCGGGTGTGGCAATGTGCAGCAGGATGTCGGTGCCGCGCAGCAAGGCATCGATATGCTCGGCGCGCAGACGCAAGCGTCCCTCCTGCGCCGCCACCAGGCAATCTTCCATGGCGTGGGCCACGCTGACCCCGGCATCGATGCCGACGATGCGCGCCGCGCCCTTGAGCGAATGGGCCGCGCGCATGCAGGCTTCGAGCTGCTCGGCCTGGGTTGGGTCACGTTCCAGCGCCAGCAGTCCGGCGTTGAGCACTTGGGTCTGCGCTTCGGCCTCCAGGCCGAACAGTTCGAGCAGCGATGCGTCGCGCATTTGCTCTGGGGTCATGACAGGCTCCGCTGCACGGCAGACAGTAGATGTAATTCGTCCAGCACGCGCACGCTGCGTCCACGCCACTGCAGTACCGCAGCGGTGAACGGCGCGGCGTCGGGCTGCTTGTCCGGCCGGGAGGAGTCGAGGCGATGGATGCCGTCGATCTCGTCCACGGCGATCACCACCGGCCCACCATTGGCAGCCAGGATGAGCATGCGTGGCAACGCACGCCCGACTGCTGCGCCGGGCGGCGCGACCGGCACCTCGAGCAAGTCGGCCAGCGATACGCAGGGCACCAATGCACCGCGGACATTAGCCACACCCTGCAATACCCGCGAGCGTTGGTGGGGCAGCGAGTGCACCGGCTGCATGGGCGCGACCTCCGCCAGACAGGCGGTGGCCAGGGCCAGCCACTCCTCGCCCAGACGGAACAGCAACAACGATCGGCCATCGACGCGCTCGGGCGGCGGCGCAGGTGCCAGTTCATCCGCATCGAGCAAGGCATAGCGGTCGAGCAAGCGGGTCGCTGCCGCGGCATACACCTCGCAGTTCCGGCAGTGAATGTGCCGCACCAGCAGAGGACACTGCTTGTCGCCATGGACGCCGATCCGGTTCCAGCAATCATCGATGAGCTGATCCTGCTGAGCGAGCGTTTGCAGCAACTGTTCGCCATTCATCGTTCAGGCTCCCGGCCAATGCGTGCGGCCCGTTCATGCAGACGGCGGGCTCCGGCTTCATCGCCCTGGGCCGCCAGCAACATGGCCAGCTGGATCAGCGCCTCGGTGTGCTGGGGTTCCAGGTACAAGGCCTTGCGGTAGTGACTGAGCGCCTGCGCGGCATCGCCTTCTGTGTCGCTGAGCAGTCCGAGCCAGTAGTACACCTGGGCATGGGGCGGGAACGTGCGCAGGTAACGCTGGCAACCGGCGCGGGCCTGGGCGTGCTCGCCGGCGTTGGCCTGACGGGTGATGCTGGCCAGCAACTGTTCCGCAGTTTCGGCCGGCGCCGAAGGGGGCGGCGATGGCGCAATCGGCCTGGGCCGCTCCGGCAGGCTGCGCAAGGGCGGCACGGCAGCTACAGTGGGCCGTGGAAGCACGCGACTGTCCGGCGCGATCGGCATTGCTGGCGCGTCCGCCTGGCGGGCGTAGGCGAACGCCTGTGGAATGCCCAATGCACGCATGCCCAGGCGGGACAGCAGGCTGCCTTCGGCCGGACCGATGAACAACACACCCTCGGCGTGGGCCAGACGCTTGAGCACCTCGAACACGCGCTGTTGGGTGGCCGTATCGAAATAGATCAGCAGGTTGCGGCAGAACACGAAATCATACAGCCCGTCGCGACTGGCCAGCCCTGGGTCCAGGACATTGCCCACCTGCAGGCTGACCGACTGACGAACCCGGTCATGTAACCGATGGCCGTCCTCGACGGGGTCGAAGTGCCGGTCACGGAACGCCAGGTCGCCGCCACGGAAGGCATTGCGGCCATAGATGCCCTGCTCGGCCTTGGCCACCGAACTGGGACTGACGTCCATGCCGTCGATGCGGAAAGCTTGCGCCGCCATCCCACTGTCGAGCAACGCCATGGCCAGGGAATAGGGCTCCTCCCCGGTCGAGCAGGGCAGGCTCAGCAGCCGTAGCGGGCGCGCCCCGGCCAGTTCGGCCAGGCGCTTGTGGGCCAGACCGACCAGGGCGGTAAAGGACTCGGGATAACGGAAAAACCACGTTTCGGGAACGATCACCGCCTCGATCAGCGCCTGCTGCTCATCCGCCGATTGCTGCAGGCGCAGCCAATAATCGTCGAGGTCGCCGGCATGGGTCGCTACGCAGCGCTGGCGCAAGGCACGCTGGACCATCGGCACGCCGACCGAGTCGACGTCCAGACCGATCCGCGCCTGCAGGAACCGGAAAAAGCGCTGCTCGCTCATGTCGCCTCCTCGCCCGCAACGGTGGGAAACAGCATCTGGCGCACGGCATCGCAGAGCAGGTCGTCCACTTCGATGCGCTGCAACAGGCCCTGGGCGTCTTCGAGTACCGGCCCCAGATAGCGGGCGTCGCCGTTGTCCAGACCATACGGCTGGAAGGCGTCGGGCTGACAGCGCAAGGTCTCGGTGGCCTGCTCCAGTACCAGCCCGAGCGCTCGCTCGCTGCGGTAACGCACCAGGACCAGGCGAGTGCTGGTGCGCTGCTCGGCAGGGACGCCGAAGCTCAAGGCGGCCAGGTCGATCACCGGCACCAACTGGCCGCGGTGAGCGAGGATGCCGGCCACCCAGACCGGTGCCTGGGCAATCGGCTTTAGCGGGCGCCTTGGCAACACTTCGATCACCTCACGCACATCCAGGGCAAAGCGCTGGCCACCCAGGTGAAACTGCAAGTACAGCGCGCTCTTGGCTGAGCCCGCTGCAGTCTTGGGGTGCAGGTCGTTCATCACGGTCAGACTTTGAATCGCGACACACCACCGCGCAGACCCGCGGCTACCTGGCTCAATTCGTCGATGGCGAAACTGGCCTGGCGCAGCGACTCGACGGTCTGGGTGCTGGCATCGCTGAGCTGGGCCAGCGCCTGGTTGATCTGCTCGGCGCCGGTCGCCTGGGCCTGCATGCCCTCGTTGACCATCAGCACCCGTGGGGCCAGTGCCTGTACCTGGTGGATGATCTGGCTGAGCTGCTCACCTACCTGTTGCACCTCCGCCATGCCACGACGCACTTCCTCGGAGAACTTGTCCATGCCCATGACCCCAGCCGATACCGCCGACTGGATCTCGCGCACCATCTGCTCGATGTCATAGGTAGCGACGGCGGTCTGGTCCGCCAGGCGGCGCACCTCGGTGGCCACGACGGCGAAGCCGCGTCCGTATTCACCGGCTTTCTCCGCCTCGATGGCGGCGTTGAGCGACAACAGGTTGGTCTGGTCGGCGACCTTGACGATGGTCACCACCACCTGGGTGATGTTGCTGGCTTTCTCGTTGAGGATCGCCAGCTTGGCATTGACCAGGTCGGCGGCGCCCATCACCTGATGCATGGTGTCTTCCATGCGTGCCAGCCCCTGCTGGCCGGAACCGGCAAGGCTCGACGCCTGGTCGGCGGCGCTGGTGACCTCGGTCATGGTACGCACCAGATCACGCGAGGTCGCAGCGATTTCCCGCGAAGTGGCGCCGATCTCGGTGGTGGTGGCCGCGGTTTCGGTGGCTGTGGCCTGCTGCTGCTTGGAAGTGGCAGCGATCTCGGTGACCGATGTGGTCACCTGCACCGACGAGCGCTGGGCCTGGGCGACCAGGTTGGCCAGGGCCTCGGCCATTTCGTTGAAACCGCTTTCGATGGCGCCGAACTCATCCTTGCGCTCCAGGCTCAGACGCATGCTCAGGTCGCCTGAACGCAGCTTGTCCAGCGCATGGACCACGCGCTGTACGGGGGAGGTGATGGCACGCATCAGCAACAGGCCACACACCCCTGCGGCTATGATCGCCAACAGCAGCGACACGATCATGCTGCCCTTGGCAGTGGCAACCGCGCTGACGATCTGCGCTGAGGCGGCGTCGGCAGATTCTCGATTGTGCTCGATCACTGCATTGAGCAGCTTGCGACCCTCCATCCAAGCCGGAGCCAGCTCGTCGGTGACCAGTCGCTCGGCCTCACTGAAATTGCGCTGCCGGTAGGTTTCCAACACCTGCTCGACGAGCTTGACGTAGGTGCTTTCCTGCTTGATGAACTGATCGAAACGCTGTTGATCATCGGCGTCCTGGATGGTGCCCTGGTAACCGGCCATGTGTTCTTTGAGGCGATCGTCGAAGCCCTTGAACAGCTCCATGTCAGCCGGGGTGATCTCGCGACGGTTGGACAGGCCGACCAACTGCTGGCTGGTGACGTACATGTCGACCCAGGAACTGCGGATCATCGAACTGTAGTAGAGGCCTGGAATGCTGTCCGTGCCTACGGCCTGCTCGGCCTTCTCGATCGCCACCAGCCGCGAGTAGGCCGCCACGATCATCAGCAGCATGACGGCGATGATCACGGCGAAACTTGCCAGGATCCGTTGGCGCAAGGTCCAGTTCTTCACATTCAGCCCTCAGGAATTCACTACGAGCGGGAAAAATCGCCGAAGTAGAGCCCAGGCATCCTATGCTTTTGTCGCTTGGGATGAGGGTAGAACCGTCATAGATGGCAGGACATGGGCTGGGCCTACCCTCCGGCAATCTGTGAAGAAGCAAATCGCCTGTTGCTTTTATCCGGCTTCGCCAACCTGGCGGACCTGCTCTTCGAGCGACTGGCGCAACGCAGGGTCGAGGCCGAGCTGGCGCGCCAGTTCATCCAGGTAGGCTCGCTCCATGAAGTGTTCCTGGTCGACCATCATCACGCTGGCCAGGTACATCTCGGCAGCCATCTCCGGGGTTTGCGCGGCACGAGCCACTTCGGCGGGATCGAGCGGCTTGTTCAGCTCGGCATGCAGCCAGTGCTGCAATTGCCGGTCGTTGTCCAGGCGAGTGAACTCGCCTTCGATCAGCTCGCGCTCACGGTCATCGATATGACCATCGGCCTTGGCCGCCGCCACCAGTGCCTGCAGCACCGCCTGACTGTGCTGTTCGGCCTGGGCCGGCGGCACGCGGTCGAGGGTCTGCGGCTCACGGTGCGATGCATCGCCCTGACGCGCCTGCCAATTGCCATAGGCCTTGTAGGCCAATACTCCCAGGGCCGCCAGGCCGCCATAGGTGAGGGCTTTGCCGCCAAACTTGCGGGCTTTCTTGTTGCCTAGCAGCAGCCCCATGGCGCCTGCCGCCAGGGCGCCGCCGCCCGCCCCTGAGAGCAGGCTGCCAAGGCCTGCCGTCGTACCGGGTTTGCCAGTACCGCCGGCTTGCTTGTCGAGCAGCGCCTGGCCGGATTTGAGCAGTTGGTCGAGCAGTCCACGGGTGTTCATCAAACGCATCTCCAGGAGGCACAGGTGAAAGGCCAGGGTAAGCCCTGCCGGGGTCGGAGCCAGTGTTGATTTGCTTCCGGATGTTGCATTGGCTGGCAAAAAGCCAACTAGACTGCTCTTCGCCAACACCTTGCATATCCGCACTACGCTTATAACGATCGCTGCACCCTTTCTTGATGACTGCCCCGAGCAAAATCTCCACGAAGAGGGAACACCATGTCAGTGCACAAGACCGCATTGTTCGGCGCCGTGACCGGCGCCTTGCTGGCCTGCGCAAGCCTGCAGGCCGCCGACTTGCCCAAGGCCCTGGGCGACGGCGAAGGGCGCCTGGATATCGTCGCCTGGCCGGGCTACATCGAGCGCGGTGAAAGCGACAAGGCCTACGACTGGGTCACGGGGTTCGAAAAGGAAACCGGCTGCAAGGTCAGCGTCAAGACGGCCGCCACCTCCGACGAAATGGTCAGTCTCATGACCAAGGGCGGCTACGACCTGGTCACCGCCTCGGGTGACGCCTCGCTGCGTCTGATCGCCGGCAAGCGCGTGCAGCCGATCAACACGGCGCTGATCCCCAATTGGAAGCACATCGACCCACGCCTGCAGAATGGGGGTTGGTACGTGGTCGACAAGCAGGTCTATGGCACGCCCTACCAGTGGGGGCCGAACGTCCTGCTGTACAACACCACGGTGTTCAAGCAGCCGCCGACCAGCTGGAGCGTGGTGTTCGAGCCGCAGGACCTGCCGGATGGCAAGCCGAACAAGGGCCGCGTACAGGCCTACGATGGGCCGATCTACCTCGCCGACGCCGCGCTGTACCTGAAGTCGGCCAAGCCTGAGCTGGGCATCAAGGACCCCTACGAGCTGAACGAGGCCCAGTACAAGGCCGTGCTGGAACTGCTGCGCCAGCAGCAACCGCTGGTGCACCGCTACTGGCATGACGCCACGGTGCAGATGAGCGACGTCAAGAACGAAGGCGTGGTCGCCTCCAGTTCGTGGGGCTACATGGTCAACGGCCTGAAAGCCGAGAACCAGCCGGTGGCCTCTACCATTCCGAAGGAAGGTGCTACCGGCTGGGCTGACACCACCATGCTGCACAGCGAGGCCAAGCACCCCAACTGCGCCTACAAGTGGATGGACTGGTCGCTGCAACCGAAGGTCCAGGGCGATGTGGCGGCCTGGTTCGGCTCGCTGCCGGCGGTGCCCGCCGCCTGCACCAGCAGCGAGCTGCTCGGGGCCGAAGGTTGCAAGACCAATGGCTTCGACAATTTCGACAAGATCGCCTTCTGGAAGACGCCCCAGGCCCAGAGCGGCAAGTTCGTACCTTATAGCCGCTGGACCCAGGACTACATCGCGATCATGGGAGGGCGTTGAGGTCCATTGAGCCTGTGGTGGCCCCTTCGCGGGACAAGCCCGCTCCCACAAATTCGCCTGTAGGAGCGGGCTTGTCCCGCGAAGGGGCCACTAGAGGTAACACAAGTACAGCTGAGTACCGCCCATGCCCCCAGCAGTCCAGTTCACCCAGGTATCCCGCACCTTCGGCGAGGTCAAGGCCGTCGACCAGGTCAGCATCGACATCGACGACGGCGAGTTCTTCTCCATGCTCGGCCCGTCAGGCTCGGGCAAGACCACCTGCCTGCGACTGATCGCAGGCTTCGAACAACCGAGCAGCGGCTCGATTCGCATCCATGGGGTCGAGGCCGCCGGTGTGCCGCCGTACGAGCGCGACGTCAACACCGTTTTCCAGGACTACGCGCTGTTCCCGCACATGAACGTGCTCGACAACATCGCCTACGGCCTCAAGGTCAGGGGCATAGCCAAGGCCGAACGTCATGGCCGAGCCGAGGAAGCGCTGGCCATGGTCGCCCTGACCGGTTTTGCTCAGCGCAAGCCGGCGCAGTTGTCTGGCGGTCAGCGCCAGCGTGTCGCCCTCGCCCGCGCCCTGGTCAATCGGCCAAGGGTACTGCTGCTCGACGAACCGTTGGGCGCCCTGGACCTGAAGTTGCGCGAACAGATGCAGGGCGAGCTGAAGAAGCTCCAGCGTCAACTGGGCATCACCTTCATCTTCGTCACCCACGATCAGACCGAGGCCCTGTCGATGTCCGACCGGGTCGCGGTGTTCAATCGTGGCCGTATCGAACAGGTCGACACCCCGCGCAACCTGTACATGAAGCCTGCCACCACCTTCGTCGCCGAATTCGTCGGGACCTCGAATGTGCTGCGCGGGGCCCTTGCCGAACAGCTCAGTGGCAACGCCCAGGCCTTCTCCATTCGCCCCGAGCACATCCGCCTGGGCGAGCCGGCGATGGCGGGCGACCCGGTCCGGGTCAGCGGCGTACTGCGTGACGTGCAGTATCAGGGCAGCGCAACCCGCTACGAGCTGCAACTGGACAGCGGCCAGTTGCTGTCGGTGAGCCAGGCCAACGACCGTTGGCAGGCACAGCCCCAGCCCTGGCAACCCGGCCAGCGTGTGCAGGCACACTGGCCCCGCGAAGCGATGACGGCCCTGCGGGACAGCATGCCTGTCGAGGGGGCCTGAAATGAGCAATCCCGCAACCGCCGCTGCCCGACCCGGCCCCCTGCGTGGTGCCAGCAACCTGCTGTACCGGCGCCCGAACCTTTACCTGGCGCTGCTGCTGGTACCGCCGCTGACCTGGTTCGGCGCCATCTACCTGGGCTCGTTGCTCAACTTGCTGTGGCAGGGTTTCTATACCTTCGACGATTTCACCATGGCGGTGACACCGGATCTCACCCTGGCCAACTTCGCCGCCCTGTTCATTCCTTCCAACTTCGACATCATCCTGCGCACCCTGACCATGGCCGTTGCCGTGTCGCTGGCCAGCGCCGTACTGGCCTTTCCCATCGCCTACTACATGGCTCGCTACACCAGCGGCAAGACCAAGGCATTCTTCTATATCGCAGTCATGATGCCGATGTGGGCCAGCTACATCGTCAAGACCTACGCCTGGACCCTACTGCTGGCCAAGGGCGGCGTGGCCCAGTGGTTCGTCCAACTGCTGCACCTGGAAGGGCTGTTGCAGGCTGCGCTGGCGGTACCGGGTATCGGCGGCAGCACCCTGTCGACCTCGCATCTGGGCCGCTTCCTGGTGTTCGTGTACATCTGGCTGCCGTTCATGATCCTGCCGATCCAGGCGGCGCTCGAACGCCTGCCACCGTCGTTGCTGCAAGCCTCGGCAGACCTTGGCGCCAGGCCGCGGCAGACGTTCGTGCAGGTGATCCTGCCACTGTCGATCCCAGGCATCGCCGCCGGCTCGATCTTCACCTTCTCACTGACCCTGGGTGACTTCATCGTGCCGCAGTTGATCGGGCCGCCGGGGTATTTCATCGGTAGCATGGTCTATGCCCAGCAAGGCGCGATCGGCAACATGCCAATGGCCGCGGCTTTTACCCTGGTGCCGATCGTGCTGATCGCCATCTATCTGTCCATCGTCAAGCGCCTGGGGGCTTTCGATGCACTCTGAGCGAGCCTCCGTGGGCCTGCGCCTGGCGGCGTGGGGCGGGCTGGTGTTCCTGCACTTCCCGATCCTGATCATCTTCCTCTATGCCTTCAACACCGAGGATGCCGCGTTCAGCTTCCCGCCCCAGGGCTTCACCCTGCACTGGTTCACGGTCGCTTTCGCCCGATCTGACGTGCTCGAAGCCATCAAGCTGTCGTTGCAGGTAGCCTGCCTGGCCACGCTGATCGCATTGGTACTCGGCACCTTGGCTTCGGCGGCGCTGTATCGACGCAGTTTTTTCGGCAAGGAGAGCATTTCGCTGATGCTGATCCTGCCAATCGCCCTGCCCGGCATCATCACCGGCATCGCTCTGCTTTCGGCATTCAAGCGTCTGGGCATAGAACCTGGGGTGTTCACCATCGTCGTCGGCCATGCCACCTTCTGCGTCGTGATCGTCTACAACAACGTCATCGCCCGCCTGCGTCGCACGTCGCAGAGCTTGATCGAAGCGTCGATGGACCTCGGCGCCGACGGCTGGCAGACGTTTCGCTACATCATCCTGCCCAACCTCGGTTCGGCGCTCCTGGCCGGAGGCATGCTGGCCTTCGCCCTGTCGTTCGATGAAATCATCGTCACCACCTTCACCGCCGGTCACGAGCGCACCTTGCCCATCTGGTTGCTCAATCAACTGAGCCGCCCACGCGACGTGCCAGTGACCAACGTGGTCGCCATGCTGGTGATGCTGGTGACCATGCTGCCGATCCTCGGCGCCTATTACCTGACCCGCGGCGGCGAAAGCGTCGCGGGCAGCGGCAAATGACCCTGGAGGAGTCCCCATGCAAACCCGAATGCTGATCAACGGTCAATTGGTGGCCGGCCAAGGCCCGGCCTGGACCGTGCTCGACCCGGCCCGGGGTACGGCCCTGGCGCAAATCAACGAAGCCACCGAGGCCCAGGTCGACGCTGCGGTGCGGGCTGCCGATCAGGCTTTCGAGACCTGGTCGCAAACCTGCCCACGGGAGCGCTCGCTGGCCCTGCTGGCGCTGGCCGATATCATCGATGCACACGCCGACGAGCTCGCCAGCCTGGAATCGCAGAACTGCGGCAAGCCACTCGCCGCCGCACGCAATGACGAGCTGCCGGCGATTGCCGACGTATTTCGCTACTTCGCGGGTGCCGCACGCTGCCTGGGCGGCTCGGCGGCAGGTGAGTACCTGCCGGGCCACACCTCGATGATCCGCCGTGATCCGCTGGGCGTGGTGGCCTCGATCGCGCCTTGGAACTACCCACTGATGATGCTGGCATGGAAGATCGCCCCGGCCCTGGCGGCGGGCAACACCGTGGTGATCAAGCCCTCGGAACTCACTCCGCTGACCGCCCTGCGCCTGGGTGAACTGGCCCAGGACGTGCTGCCTGCTGGCGTGCTCAACATCCTCTTCGGCCGTGGTCAGACCGTCGGCAATCCTCTGGTCACCCACCCCAAGGTACGCATGGTCTCATTGACCGGATCGATTCCCACCGGCGCACACATCATCGGCGCCACCGCCGACAGCGTGAAGCGCATGCACATGGAACTCGGCGGCAAGGCACCGGTGCTGGTGTTCGACGATGCCGACGTCGATGCCGCCATCGAAGGCATCCGCACCTTCGGCTTCTACAATGCCGGCCAGGACTGCACGGCGGCCTGCCGCCTGTATGTGCAGGAGGGCATCTACGACCGTTTCGTCGAACGCCTGGGCGAAGCGGTGTCCAGCCTCAAACCGGGCCTGCAGGAGGCCGACGGCACCGAACTTGGCCCGCTGATCAGCGCCCAGCATCGCGACAAGGTCGCTGGCCTGGTGCAACGTGCCATCGCCCAGCCACACATCCGCCTGGTCACCGGCGGCAAAGCGCTGGCGGGGGATGGTTTCTTCTTCGAGCCGACGGTACTGGCCGATGCCTTGCAGGATGACGAGATCGTGCGCCACGAGGTATTTGGCCCGGTAGTGTCGGTGACACGCTTCACCGAGGAAGCCCAGGCGCTGGAATGGGCCAACGATTCCGAGTACGGCCTGGCCTCGTCGGTATGGACCCGCGACACCGGGCGGGCGCATCGGTTGGCGGCGCGCCTGCAATATGGCTGCACCTGGGTGAATACCCATTTCATGCTGGTCAGCGAAATGCCCCATGGGGGGCAGAAGCATTCGGGGTATGGGAAGGATATGTCGATGTATGGGTTGGAGGATTACACCTGTGTGCGGCATGTGATGATTAAGCATTGAGCACTGTCGAGCGTCGCGCTAGCGGCGCTCGATCGGTTTTCTCCGCGAGATACCCCGTACTTTAGTGCGGGGAGGGATAGCGAGGCGTGCGAACTGCGCGCCATTACGCCGGCCTGTCTTGCTCCTCGATGTAGCGCCGAACCACGTCCAATGGCGCACCGCCTACGCTGCCGGCGAAATACGAGGCCGACCATAACGCATTCCCCTGCCAGGCTGGTTGCATCACTTCCGGGAAATACATTTTCAGCTTGCGGGATGTGACGCCCTTTAGGCTGTTGACCAGCTTGCTCAATGCCACTTTGGGCGGGAAATTGACCAGCATATGTACGTGATCCTGCTCCCCGTTGAACTCGACCAATTGCACTTCGAACTGCTCGCATACACCACGCGCAATCTCTTCTAGCTTGGCCAAGTGCTCTGCCGCGAATACCCGACCCCGGTACTTGGTAACAAACACCAGATGAGCATGGAGCATGAACACGCAATGACGCCCAGTTCTTGAATTTTCCATTAGACCAACCTTGAAAAAGCCATGTTAAAGTCGCTACTTTACTGGATCATATTGATAAAGGCCAATCGAGAATAAAAACCACCAAAACCCTCCAATTGCGCATCAAGGACAGGCATGCGTCCATTCTGCGCGCGTGGGCGCGGACGGTTAACACTGTCTGGAATTACCTGAACGAATTGAGCTATCGCAACATCCGTGACCATGGGCGATTAAGGCAAGTTGGCCATTGCCCAGCGTGCCGGCAGGAAAACCCGCGCGCGAGCCATCCACGCCAAGATCGCGAACCGTCGCAAGGATGCACTTCACAAATTCAGCACCGCGC
>NZ_JAHWIW010000080.1:0-1519 GCF_025377065.1 Pseudomonas sp. HD6422
AAAATAGGTGTTGACGCCGTTTCGAATCCCCTTATAATGCGCACCACTTCCAACGCAGTCGGAACGAAAAACTCCTTGAGATTCAATGAGTTGCAAGTTCCAGGTCGTATTGGAAGTGCTTCGGTCTCACGATCGCAGCGGTGAAAAAAGGCAGTTGACAGCGGTTTTAAACGCTGTATTATTCGCCTCCCGCTACGAGAGATCGCAGCGAGTCAAGTGTTTGAAGCTAAACGAGTTTCTCGGAAAAAACTTCAAAATAAACGCTTGACACGAAATGAGGAAAGCGTAGAATGCGCGCCTCGGTTGAGACGAAACGCTCTTAGCCAAACGCTCTTTAACAAATTGAATCAAGCAATTCGTGTGGGTGCTTGTGAGTACGGACTGATAGTCACAAAGATTATCAGCATCACAAGTGACCATGCGAGAAATCACATAGTCATTTGAGATTGCTGAGCCAAGTTTAGGGTTTCTTAAAAACCCAAGCAGTATTGAACTGAAGAGTTTGATCATGGCTCAGATTGAACGCTGGCGGCAGGCCTAACACATGCAAGTCGAGCGGATGACGGGAGCTTGCTCCTTGATTCAGCGGCGGACGGGTGAGTAATGCCTAGGAATCTGCCTGGTAGTGGGGGACAACGTTTCGAAAGGAACGCTAATACCGCATACGTCCTACGGGAGAAAGCAGGGGACCTTCGGGCCTTGCGCTATCAGATGAGCCTAGGTCGGATTAGCTAGTTGGTGGGGTAATGGCTCACCAAGGCGACGATCCGTAACTGGTCTGAGAGGATGATCAGTCACACTGGAACTGAGACACGGTCCAGACTCCTACGGGAGGCAGCAGTGGGGAATATTGGACAATGGGCGAAAGCCTGATCCAGCCATGCCGCGTGTGTGAAGAAGGTCTTCGGATTGTAAAGCACTTTAAGTTGGGAGGAAGGGCAGTAAGCTAATACCTTGCTGTTTTGACGTTACCGACAGAATAAGCACCGGCTAACTCTGTGCCAGCAGCCGCGGTAATACAGAGGGTGCAAGCGTTAATCGGAATTACTGGGCGTAAAGCGCGCGTAGGTGGTTTGTTAAGTTGGATGTGAAAGCCCCGGGCTCAACCTGGGAACTGCATCCAAAACTGGCAAGCTAGAGTACGGTAGAGGGTGGTGGAATTTCCTGTGTAGCGGTGAAATGCGTAGATATAGGAAGGAACACCAGTGGCGAAGGCGACCACCTGGACTGATACTGACACTGAGGTGCGAAAGCGTGGGGAGCAAACAGGATTAGATACCCTGGTAGTCCACGCCGTAAACGATGTCAACTAGCCGTTGGAATCCTTGAGATTTTAGTGGCGCAGCTAACGCATTAAGTTGACCGCCTGGGGAGTACGGCCGCAAGGTTAAAACTCAAATGAATTGACGGGGGCCCGCACAAGCGGTGGAGCATGTGGTTTAATTCGAAGCAACGCGAAGAACCTTACCAGGCCTTGACATGCAGAGAACTTTCCAGAGATGGATTGGTGCCTTCGGGA
>NZ_JAHWIW010000081.1:0-1510 GCF_025377065.1 Pseudomonas sp. HD6422
AGCAGCGCCTGTTCTACTCGTTCAACCTAGAAGATCACGTCCCGGCTCAACACCTCCTGCGCAGCATCGACCAGTGCCTGGATCTTAGTGATCTGCGCGCCTACCTGGCGGACTTCTATAGTCCCATCGGACGCCCCTCGATTGACCCGGAATTGATGGTGCGCATGCTGGTCGTCGGCTACTGCTATGGCATTCGTTCCGAGCGGCGATTGTGCGAAGAGGTGCACCTGAACCTGGCCTATCGCTGGTTCTGCCGGCTGGGTCTGGAAGACGAAGTCCCCAATCACTCGACCTTCTCGAAGAATCGCCATGGGCGTTTTCGTGACAGCGATCTGTTCCGCTGGTTGTTCAATGAGGTGCTGCGGCGTTGCATGGCAGCCGGCCTAGTCAAGGGCGAAGGTTTTGCCGTCGACGCTAGCATCATCAAGGCGGATGCCAGCCGGCAACGTGGGGTAGCGGGAGATGAGGTCGATTGGAACGATCCAAAGCTCAGCAGCCGCGCAGTGCGCGAGTACCTCGAAGCCCTTGATGAAGAGGCGCTGGCTGAGGCTCTTCCCAAGAAAATTTCGCTCACAGATCCTCAGTCCCGTTGGACAGCAGCGCCAGGTGGGCCGGCCTTTTTTGCCTACTCCACGAATTACCTGATCGACACTGAGCACGGTGTGATCATGGACGTGGAAGCTACCCCGGCGCACCGTACCGCCGAAGTCGATTCGACTAGGACGATGGTTGAGCGTGTCAAAGCTCAGTTCGATCTCACACCGGAACGCCTTATCGGCGATACCGCTTATGGCACCGCCCCGATGCTGGCCTGGATGGTCGAAGAAAAGGACATCGAGCCGCATGTGCCGGTGTGGGACAAGACTGAGCGCAAGGACGACAGCCTCTCCAGTAACGACTTCCACTGGAACCAGGAGGCCAATGAATACCGCTGCCCAGCCGGCAAACCACTACGCAGTGAGTGGCGCGCCTTCACCCAGAAAAGATCGCGGGTGACCAAGGCCCACACCATCATTTATCGCTCCAGCCAAACCGACTGCACTACCTGTCCGCTGAAAGCGAAATGCTGCCCCAACACGCCGAATCGGAAGATCGTCCGCAGTATCCATGAGGCTGCCCGCGATGTGGCCAGGCGCATCGCCAAGACACCGGAATACCTCGTCTCTCGCTGCGAACGAAAGAAGGTGGAGATGCTGTTCGCCCACCTCAAACGGATCATGAAACTCGATCGTTTACGACTGCGCGGCCTGACAGGTGCCACTGACGAATTCACTTTGGCGGCGGCGGTGCAGAACCTGCGACGCATGGCCAAGCTTTTGCCTCAAGGGCCACCGCTCACGGGATAGGTACGCCTGCTGAGAGCAGAAACCTTCAAATTAACCCTCAGGCCTGAGCAAGGACGCTCAGCGAAACGCCGAAAGGCAACCTGAAGTGGCTTGCAGTCACTTCGACAGCAGGCACACCTGATCGGCAGGCCGCCGCTAAACCTACTTTTTCAACAGAATCGGCC
>NZ_JAHWIW010000082.1:0-1389 GCF_025377065.1 Pseudomonas sp. HD6422
GGAGCATGTACGGGTCACCCTCATGGGTTACACAAAAGTTCGTTCACATAGGTGACAACACCTGAAGTCTTACATAACCATCATCGGCTTCCCGCTCATCGACCCTGCCGAGAATGATTGGGCCGAAAATAACATCCCACACCCCATCCCCGACCCGCTCCAGCCCAATGGTTTGGTGCTTGAGCACGTAACCTACATAGATCCTCAAACCCCGGCGGTTGACGATGCCACTACAGTCAGCTTGTAGGCTCTCGATATGACTGGGGTAAGTCATTTCGGGTAGTTTTTCCGGAAACGGGCGTGGCGAAGGCTGATAACAGGACGCTGGCGTTTTCTGCTTCAGTGCTTCGTGCAATCGCTCGTAATTGTAGTGTTGCCGGAAGCGATCGAAGTGCCGCTGTTGAGCCTCCCAAGCCACTGCGGGCGGGGATGGAAGCGTACTTTTGAGTGTCCGGTGCATACGCTCGTGCCGACCATTTTGCTCCGGCCTGCCAGGCGCAATACGTTCAGGAATGATGCCCAGGCGCAGCCACCAAATAGACAGCTGGGAGAGGCCTGCGCGCCCTTTACTCGCAAACGGCACGCCGTTATCGGTTCGGATACGTTCAGGTAGCCCGTTTTCGCGAAAGACCTCAGCGAACACAGTCTGTGTCTCCAGGAAGTTCGTGTTGGCCATGCTGTGGCACGCAAGCAAGAAGCGACTGGCGTGATCCATGATCGTCAACGGATAGCACCAGACCCCTGCTCCTGTCAGAAACTGGCCTTTGTAGTCCGCAGTGAATAGCTGATTGGGCGACTCCGCTTTCTCCAATGGCTTGGGATAGACCGCTACACGCTGACGCAGGCGTCGCGGTTTGATCAGATCGGCCTTCTTGAGGATGTTGTAGATCGTTGTCTTGGAGGGAGGCGCCTGGTCTGGAAAACGCGCCTGCAATGCTGCCTGGATCTTCTTGGGCCCAGGCTCCGTCTGGCCTTGACCACGCAGCTCGATGATGGCCTCGCGAATGGCGACGGGTACAACCCAGTCTTGCGTCAGCCGGCGACGACTGCGCTCCTCCAGGCCCGCCGGGCCCTCTTTCTCGTAGCGCTCGACCCACTTGTATCCGGTCTTTCGACTGATCTCATAGGCCTCGCAGAGGGCGCTGAAGCTAGGCGGACCCTGCAGGTAATCCGCGATAAAAAGCGTTTTCATGTCCATAGGTTTCAGCTCTCGCCAAGGCATGGTCAGATCCTCGAAAAACCGACCATGCCAGTTAAAAACTGTTACCTATGTGCGTGAACTGATTTGTAACCCATGTGGGTGAGTCATACCAGCAAGCGGTTTTGTGCAACTTTTTCCAAGAAAAAAGTTGCCCGCCGTAAAGGCGGAAGGGGCCAGTAGCGCCGCTA
>NZ_JAHWIW010000083.1:0-1358 GCF_025377065.1 Pseudomonas sp. HD6422
CTTAATGAGATGGTCACCCCGGCACCCTGCGAGGCGTACGCTTTCGCAGGGTGCTTTTACTTCGGAGACCATCATCATGAACAGCGTGACCCTGATCGGCATCGACATCGGTAAACATTCCTTCCACTTGCACGCCCAAGACAAGTTCGGCAAAGAGGTGTTGCGCAAGAAATGTTCAAGGCAGCAGATGATGCGGTTTTTGGGCAATCATCCAGCCTGTACCGTGGTGATGGAGGCCTGTGCCGGCTCGCACTGCCTGGTGCGAGAAATCAAAGCGATAGGGCATGAAGCAAAACTGATTTCACCTCAGTTCGTTAAGCCTTTCGTCAAGAGCAACAAGAATGACTTTGTCGATGCGCAGGCCATCTGTGAAGCTGCTTCCCGACCTTCCATGCGTTTTGTGACGCCAAAGTCACCTGAACAGCAAATGCTCTCTGTTTCTCACCGAATGCGTGAGTCGTTGATCCGCGACCGAACCAAGACGGTGAACCAACTACATGGTTTCCTACTCGAGTTCGGCGTGAGCTTGCCGACTGGACTGGCGGTGATCAAACGCCTTGCGTCAGTGCTCGAAGAGAACGACTTACCTGTACGCCTCGTTGCATTACTGCATCGCCTGCATGATCACTTCGTCTATCTGAACAAACAGATCGAGCTGTTGGACGAAGAGCTTGAGAGCCAGCTGGCTGACGATGATCTAGGCAGTCGTTTGCTGAGTATTCCGTGTGTCGGGCCGATCACCGCCAGCCTGCTGGCTGTGCAAATGGGTGATGGACAGCAATACGGCAGTAGTCGGGACTTTGCGGCGTCTCTAGGTTTGGTACCCCGCCAGTTCAGTACCGGTGGCAGGCAGACATTGTTGGGGATCAGCAAACGAGGCGACAAGCACCTTCGACAATTACTGGTGCTCTGCGCACGGGTCTACCTGATGCGCCTGGAGCATCAGAAGGGCCCGTTGGCGGAGTGGGTTCGTTCGCTGTCAACACGACGACCCTCCAATGTCGTCGCTTGCGCGTTGGCCAACAAGCTGGCACGCATCGCTTGGGCAATTGTCACTCAACACTCGCAATATAAAACGGAGCCAGGCGCGCTGAACGCCTGACTCCATTGTGCTGCACGGTGTTTCACCATCAGGTTTTGCGATAGCTGAACAACAGATGAAATAAACGGCCAATCGGCCTGGCGATGATCCTGGAAGAAAAATTGGCTCTGAGAAGCCGCTCCCTTTATTAGGATCGTCAGGTGCGAACACTCATCGTGGCGCGGGATACCAGCCCAATAGACGCCGGATAGATTTATGCAAGCCATCCATTTCATCCAATGATCAGTATTGCAAAAAATGGGGTGACCATAGATTT
>NZ_JAHWIW010000084.1:0-1262 GCF_025377065.1 Pseudomonas sp. HD6422
TGTATGGACCGGACACATGGTGGACACATGTACGGGGACATGGTTGACACTTTTCGGCAAGCAAACCTGCCGGGAATTCGACCATGCCCTGGAACGCGAGAGACACCATGAGCCTGAGAGAAGAGTTCGCTCACCTAGCCAATCATCCAGACGCTAATATCAGAGAGTTGTGCCGGCGTTTCGGCATTAGTCCCCAGACAGGCTACAAGTGGCTAAACCGATACCGGAAGGAGGGTGCGGCAGGCCTTGTGGAGCGCTCCAGAAAACCTCGCAGCAGTCCCAAGCAGACGGACCAAAAGCTTGAGGAAGAGGTGGTCGCCATCCGCAAGGAACACCCAGCCTGGGGCGGTCGCAAGATCCGGCATCTGCTGGACCAGCGCATTTGTGCCAGTACTGTCACCAATGTGCTGCATCGGCATGGGTTGATCACCCCCGAGGCCAGCGATGCGGCAACGCCGTGGAAACGCTATGAGCGGGAAGCGCCCAATGATCTCTGGCAGATCGACTTCAAAGGCTTCTTCCAGACAGATCAGGGGGCGTGCTACCCGTTGACGCTGATCGATGACCACTCGCGCTTCAACCTGACCATCCAAGCCTGTCCGCATCAGCGAACTGAACTGGTACAAGAGCACCTGACCGATCTGTTCAGGCGATACGGGCTGCCCCTGCAGATCAACGCAGACAATGGCGCGCCCTGGGGCGCACCACGAAACCCGGGCGAGCTGACGCCGCTAGGGATCTGGATCGTGCGGCTAGGCATACGCCTGACGTTCAGCCGGCCAGGACACCCGCAAACCAACGGCAAGGATGAGCGCTTCCATCGAACGCTCAAGGCTGAGGTGCTCAGGGGCCGTACTTTCCGTGATTTGCGAGAAGCCCAGGAAGCGTTTGATCTCTGGCGTGGTGTCTACAACTACAAGCGGCCTCACCAGCAGTTGGGTTACCAAGTGCCGATCGATCGCTATCAGATGAGCAAACGGCCATTTCCCAGCCGGCTGCAGGACTTCGAATATGGCCCCGATGACATCTTGATCAAGCCCTACCACAGCCAGTTCCGCTACAAGAAGCGCTCATTCCGGATAGCCAAGGCGCTAGCGGGACATATCGTGGCCCTGCGTCCGAGCGAGCAAGGACCTGATCACTTCGACGTCTACTTCTGTCGCCACAAGCTGAGAACCATCGATTTCAACAACCCGGATGGCAGGCGATAATGTGTCCACCATGTCCCCGTACATGTGTCCACCATGTGTCCGGTCCATACA
>NZ_JAHWIW010000085.1:0-1232 GCF_025377065.1 Pseudomonas sp. HD6422
TGAATCGCCCCTAGTTTCGTAGACACCTCCAAGCCTCATAATGAGGCCCAAATAGGAGGTGCCATGAGTCGTCAGCGTTATCCCGAAGAATTTAAGATCGAAGCGGTCAAGCAAGTGACCGAAAAAGGCAAACCTGTCGCCGATGTCGCCCAGCGCCTGGGCATGTCCGTGCACAGCCTTTACGCCTGGATCAAGGTCTACAGCAAGCCCCAAGAGCAGCGTCAGCAAGACGACGATCAGCAGGCCGAACTGCGCAAGCTGCGCGCTGAACTCAAGCGCGTGACGGAAGAGCGAGACATCTTAAAAAAGGCCGCCGCGTACTTTGCCAAGGAGTGCGGCTGAAGTACGCCTTCATCAAGAAGCACTCGACTGATTACCCGGTGCGGCGCCTTTGCCAAACCCTCAAGGTGCATCCCAGCGGCTACTACGCCTGGCTGGCCGAGCCTCAATCTGCCCGAGCAAAAGAAGATCAACGTCTGCTTGGCTTGATCAAACACGCTTGGCTAGAGAGCGGAGGTGTATACGGCTACCGCAAAATTCACGATGACCTCCGTGAGCTGGGAGAGGAATGCGGACGAAATCGAGTCGGGCGCTTGATGCAGGCGGAGGGGCTGCGTTCGCAAACGGGCTATCGGCGGCGTCCAGGGTTTTACGGTGGAAAACCAACAGTGGCCTCGCCCAACCACCTCGCGCGACAGTTCAAGGTCAGTGAGCCGAACAAGGTCTGGGTGACAGATATCACTTACATTCGCACCTATGAAGGATGGCTCTATCTGGCGGTGGTGCTGGATCTGTTCTCACGCCAAGTAATTGGTTGGTCAATGAAGCCAAGGATGTGCAGCGACCTGGCTATCGACGCAATGTTGATGGCTGTGTGGCGACGCAAGCCACAGCAGCAAGTGATGATTCACTCAGATCAAGGTAGTCAGTTCAGTAGCTCAGATTGGCAAAGCTTCTTGAAGGCTAACAATGTAGTCAGCAGCATGAGCCGGCGGGGAAACTGCCACGACAATGCCGTAGCCGAGAGCTTTTTCCAGCTTTTGAAGCGGGAGCGAATCCGACGAAAGATCTACACAACCCGTGAAGAAGCCCGAAGTGATATTTTCGATTACATCGAAATGTTCTATAACTCTAAACGCCGACACAGTAGTGCTATGCAGCTGTCTCCAATAGAGTATGAGAAACGCTATTTCCTGAGCTTGGAGAGTGTCTAGGAAACCAGGGGCGATTCA
>NZ_JAHWIW010000086.1:0-1130 GCF_025377065.1 Pseudomonas sp. HD6422
CAGCTGTCTCCAATAGAGTATGAGAAACGCTATTTCCTGAGCTTGGAGAGTGTCTAGGAAACCAGGGGCGATTCAAGCGGCTATAGGAAAGGCGTAAAAGTTTCCATCTCCGGTGTTGCTCGATTTGACCGGCACGAGCGGCTAGACTCATTCGACATGATTGAGGATGCCGTCATCATCGACACCAATGATCCTTTAGCCCGAATCGATGAGCTCAGGCTTCTCAGGCCTGGATGGCTCGACGGTATAGGCTCCGTCCCTAGCAAATCTGAGTTCGATTGGCTCGAGTCGTTTTTCGCTACATGCTATCCGGCCACTCTGCCGACTCCCTACATCTATCCAACCGAGGATGGAGGAATTTTGCTTGAGTGGAGAACAGCTAACCAAGACATGAGCATGGACATTGACCTCGGAGCGCTCCAGGGTGATGTCCATTGCTTCAACACCCAGACCAAGCAAGAAATCGAAGAAGTGTTCGACTTGAGTAACCCTGAGCATCTGCAAAGTCTGATTGACCTGATTTCTAAGGCTGCTAAGGGAGAGATTTGATGAAAGGAAACACGCGTCTTTTGCGTCAGGTAAATCCAAACTGGATTCAGGATGGCCGAATCACATCTCAAGCTTTCAGTCCTACACCCAAGGATGAAATGAAGCTCTCCTGCTATGATGGCGACCTGATTGATCCGCCTAAGGCTCACGAGCATTTTGTCGATACTCTTGGACTTCGCTCGGTAGGGGTACTGGCAGTCACGGTTGACGAATGCGAGGCGTTGGACCTTCCAGCGCTACCTGATCCGGCTCCTTTCAAAGAGCACGCTATCATTGATTTTGAAGGCAATGGGAAGGGCGACATCAAGCGAAAGTCAAAAGAATTAAGGTCTCTAGCTGAGACTCGTGATTGGCTCTACAAGCCCTGAGAAACAAAAGCCCGCAAAGCGCGGGCTTTTTTGTGCCTGTCAGAAAGGCGCCTCTTCCTCCACCCTCTCCTCCTCCCAATCCCTCTCCGCGACCAGGTCGCCTCGATCTTCGGCGTCCTGCGGCTCCCACCGTACCGTAAGCGTCCGGCGAACTCACCTTCCGAACTCCAGCATTAAGGGCGATGGTGTCCGCGTATTTTTAAGCGGACGCGA
>NZ_JAHWIW010000087.1:0-1026 GCF_025377065.1 Pseudomonas sp. HD6422
CGGCCATCAGCGGACGCAGGGAGGACTTTCCGCAACCGGCCGTTCGATGCGGCACCGATGGCCTTCGCGCAGGGGTAGTGAATCCGCCAGGATTGACTTGCGCTGCCCTACCTCTCACTAGTGAGGGGCGGCAGCGCATCAAGCGGTGAGCGCACTCCGGCACCGCCAACTTTCAGCACATGCGTGTAAATCATCGTCGTAGAGACGTCGGAATGGCCGAGCAGATCCTGCACGGTTCGAATGTCGTAACCGCTGCGGAGCAAGGCCGTCGCGAACGAGTGGCGGAGGGTGTGCGGTGTGGCGGGCTTCGTGATGCCTGCTTGTTCTACGGCACGTTTGAAGGCGCGCTGAAAGGTCTGGTCATACATGTGATGGCGACGCACGACACCGCTCCGTGGATCGGTCGAATGCGTGTGCTGCGCAAAAACCCAGAACCACGGCCAGGAATGCCCGGCGCGCGGATACTTCCGCTCAAGGGCGTCGGGAAGCGCAACGCCGCTGCGGCCCTCGGCCTGGTCCTTCAGCCACCATGCCCGTGCACGCGACAGCTGCTCGCGCAGGCTGGGTGCCAAGCTCTCGGGTAACATCAAGGCCCGATCCTTGGAGCCCTTGCCCTCCCGCACGATGATCGTGCCGTGATCGAAATCCAGATCCTTGACCCGCAGTTGCAAACCCTCACTGATCCGCATGCCCGTTCCATACAGAAGCTGGGCGAACAAACGATGCTCGCCTTCCAGAAAACCGAGGATGCGAACCACTTCATCCGGGGTCAGCACCACCGGCAAGCGCCGCGACGGCCGAGGTCTTCCGATCTCCTGAAGCCAGGGCAGATCCGTGCACAGCACCTTGCCGTAGAAGAACAGCAAGGCCGCCAATGCCTGACGATGCGTGGAGACCGAAACCTTGCGCTCGTTCGCCAGCCAGGACAGAAATGCCTCGACTTCGCTGCTGCCCAAGGTTGCCGGGTGACGCACACCGTGGAAACGGATGAAGGCACGAACCCAGTGGACATAAGCCTGTTCGGTT
>NZ_JAHWIW010000088.1:0-962 GCF_025377065.1 Pseudomonas sp. HD6422
GCCGTCTGCGCGGAAGCTGTTGCCCAGCAAGCCGCGTTGATGCAGCCCAGGTCGCCGGCCACGTTGCTGATCATGACGACGATGCATGAGCTTGAAGGCCTGCGAAAGTTGATTGAATCCGCGTTGGCCCAGGTGCAGATGAGTACGGATCACAGGATCCGCCATTAAGCCGCAGCACGTTATGCCTGGCCTGGCTTAATCGCGAGCAATTCTGCCTTACATGCCCACTCTTTCCTTCCCCCAGCTTTGGTCGGTGGGATGTTGGGATCGGCTTGCTTGCGATAAGGCCAGCCCAGGCACCTGCCAATCTTCAGGGAGATAGATCAATGCCCACGGACGATAACGACTGCAAATACACAGTCGGCAAAACCAAGTTCTACCAAGGTGAAAACCAGACCCAACCCTTGTTCTGCATCGAGCCCGGAATCCCCTGCCACTATGCCCGCGAACAAGCCTCCGAATTGATGGGCTACGCCCGCGACATGAGCATTGCCGGCGTGATGGAAAACAACCCCCAATGCGTATGGGCCGCCCACTACCTGAGCGCCTTGGCCAAGGCTCTACTCGACGATGCCGAACTAGGCATGAATCGCTGACACCCCACCAATCCTGTGGGAGCGGGTTCACCCGCGAAGGGCCGCAACGCGGCCCCCAATATCCCACCATCCACGGAGAACCCTCCATGCCATGCAAACCCTCCCGAATTCCACCAGTGATCGACCACACATTGCGTCAGAACTATGGGCGTCCGCCTGCACTGTTTGCGGTGGGACCGGGGATTAGTCTTTCGTATGCGACGACGGAGGCCAGGAAGTTGATGGAGTGCGCTCGGTATTTGAATCAGACCGGGGTGTTGCTGGGGGATAAGCGGATGACTGAGGCGTCGTTTCGGATTGTTACCATGGTGAAGGCGTTATTAGAGGAGATCGAGCAAGGGATGCGGCCTTCGCAGTTGAGGGCGC
>NZ_JAHWIW010000089.1:0-834 GCF_025377065.1 Pseudomonas sp. HD6422
TGGAAAAGCGCGATGAATCAATTTGCGATTCTGTACGGAGATCGGTTCATCAGGCCAACCTGGTGAAAATCAGGGCCAGCCATCCGTTGCCCATGCATTGACCGAAACGGTAACCACGGCCGCTATCACGGTACATCCTGAAACAAGCGCAGTGCGTCCTGACCTAAATTTGGCTGCGACGACACCCTTGCGGAAAGGCTGCTCTACGATTAAAAAAAGTCCATATCCCAATACCAATGAAGTAATCAGCAAGAACAGCTTATGCTGAAGACTTGGCGCCTCCAGATAGTAGTAAGAATATAAAACTATTAGCGGCCAGTGAACTAGATAGACAGAATAGGAGCGCTTGCCGAGCCAGACTAGAGGCTTGGAGCCAAGTATGTTATTGAAGGACGATCGGGGAGCAGTCAGGATCAGTAGAGCAGTCCCCACGCAAGGGACCATGGCTGACCAGCCGGGGAATACGGTTGAATGGTTGAAATAGGCAAAGGAGTAGGCGATAAGCATTACACCAAGAGTGAACAAAATATTGGCGAACAGCCTGCTAGTCAGCCTTAACTTAATAGCGGCGAGGAAACCGCCTACAGCAAATTCGTATGCTCGCAGCGGCATCCAAAAGAAGGATGATTCCTGAGAGGTCGACAAGATGAATTGGCATGCTGCGAACGAGATGATCCCAGTGGCAGCGATGATCAAGGCAAAACGTCCGCCAAACCACCGTAAAGTCGCAATAAGTAGAAGGGGCCATATTAAATAGGTAAGCGTCCGGCGAACTCACCTTGCGTAAGTCAGGCCGGCACCCACTGATGCGGCAGCAACTGTCCGATCTCACTG